>NZ_CAXQGS010000066.1:0-55127 GCF_964223445.1 Cytobacillus sp. | reverse complement strand
CAAATATATCCTTTTCAGTGACTATCCTCCAATTGAAACCCATTTACCGGTAGGTAAATAGCTATGAAAATCTAAGAAATCAGGAGTAATCGGGTGTGTACGTTTCTTTTATTGAGGGAGGTTAGTTGAATAAGGGTATTTGGTTAATTTATCATGACTGGATTTTGAATTGTAAGAAAGGAAGATCATGTAACTAACTATGCTCGGAAATGAAATAAAAGTAGTAACTTTCTATATAATTTGATATATTTTTAAATAATTATCGTAAAGGAATGGCTAATATGAAATTAATTAAACGATTTATTTTAAACCGACCAGCTGAAAAGCGGCTTGCATATTTTTATGGTATGGTTGCAACGGATGAACAGGTGTGGTTACTACGTGATGAAAATGGCGATCTATTATGCTTAGAAGATGATGGGGAATATGCATTTTTACTACCTGTTTGGCCAAGCAGGAGCTTTGCTGAAATGAAGGCTGCCAATTTAGATGAGTCATACGAAGCGTTCAACATTCCAATTTCAAGTTTTTTAGACGATTTACTAGTTGATATTGAAAATGACGGTGGTGCCACAGCGGTTTTCCCCAACGAAAACGATACAACCATTCAAAAACGTGATGAAATAAAGGAAATGATTAGCAATTTATAGCAAAAAAATGCTCACATTAAATAGGAAACTGTAATAAGTGAGTTCAATCCTTTTGTAGAATTTGAGTATGTTATCTAACTAATGGGTGCAAGAGTTGAAGATCAGGGCTGTCATTTTGGCGGGTAAGCGCTTTTTAACTCATGTCCAAAGTATTCTAGACAAATTGGACGAAGCTCGCAGTGCCGTTCATGACAATGAAAATCTAAGTGGCACCCTAACGATAAGTGCCAACGAGGTTCTTTGCGCCTATCGTCTTCCAACTGTCTTCCAGCTATTTCGTTCACGCTATCCAGGAGTTCGTCTCATCTTCCGATCTGTCCCAAATCAGGAACTCAAGCAAACGCTCTTTGAGGGAACCGCGGATGTCGTCTTTATGCTGGATGAAACCATTCTCTCAACGGGGCTTACAGTGGAACCGTTACTAAAAGAAACTTTCCGCTTTTTCGTCGCTCCAGATCATCCTCTCGCGAAACTAACTGTACTACAGCTGGAAGATTTTCACGGAGAAGTGTTCCTGGTCAATGAAAAAGGTTGTACCTATCGAACCATGTTTGACCGGTCATTTGAGAAGAAGGGCATTGATGATATTACTTATTTAGAGTTTCAAAATGCCGAAGCCATTAAACAATGTGCAATTACGAGAATCGGCATAGCCTTTCTTCCGGAAATAACAGAGGAAGCCGAAGTTGAACGGGGTGAACTTGTTGCTCTACCATGGCAAATTCCGGACTTGCACGTATATACACATATGGCATGGCATATAGACAAATGGCTTTCACCAATCATATTATCTTTCATAGAAGCAGCAAGAGAAGTTATAGCTATTGAGGAGGTGAATAGAACTGCTTAGCCTATTCAGCGATATTTCGTTGGCAAACTAATTGATACTTTCTATCAGGAAATGTAATAATAAGGCATCTGGGTGTGATAACTAAGATGCTATACTTATACTCCTATATAAATAATGAGGTATTTTTGTAGTTTTATTTAATAGAAGGTTCTAACAGCCACTCACTAAGGTAAGAGTTTCACTTAAACTATTCCACCCCGTTACTTTAAGTATATTTCTTCACAAGCTCTTCAAAATATTAACATAGATACCCATTTTTCTTAAAGGTATTATTCAGCAATTTGGCCCTATTGTTGTATCGCCATGGAGGGCTCATGAGGCCCAAAATGGTTAGGGTTAGAGAGCAGAGGAAATGGTCGTCATGGAGGGTTCATGAGACCCAAAATGGTTGGAGAGCAGAGGAAATGGTCGCCATGGGGGGTTCATGAGACCCAAAAATCATTAAGTACATAAATTCCATCTTCATAAGGGGTAAGGAGAATTGATCTCTGGTAATAAAGACGAAATGCCGAATCAAGCCAGCAAAATGGGAGTTAATCAAAGGGAATAAAGACAAATCCCGAAGCCA
Source organism: Cytobacillus sp. (assembly GCF_964223445.1). Lineage (NCBI taxonomy): Bacteria > Bacillati > Bacillota > Bacilli > Caryophanales > Bacillaceae > Cytobacillus > Cytobacillus sp. The sequence continues at coordinate 53,059 of NZ_CAXQGS010000066.1, read as the reverse complement.
GTCATCAGAAGGGGCGTTAAACAAAAGCAACAGTGCTGAAACTAGGCTATTAGTTAAAACTAGGGATAAATCAGATCCTTGTGTGTACTGAACAATACTGTAAATTATATACTCGTTCTAAATATTAAATTTTCAAAAAATATTGACAACTATCCAAAAAACAGTTAAATTATAAAATAATATAAAGTTATAACATTATATTCTTTCAAGGGAGATACATAGATGCAGATAGATAAGAGTTTACATATACCCCTATATAGACAAGTAGAACAGATTCTGGAAGAGAAAATCATATCCGGACAATGGGAGGTTGGGAGCCAGCTGCCGACTGAGCAGGAGCTGTCAGATCGATTCGATGTCAGCACCATTACGGTTAAAAGAGCTGTGATTGAGCTTGTGAATAAAGGTTATCTCTTCAGACAGCGTGGCAAGGGAACCTTTGTATCCGGAGCTGCTAAAGAGCAGGACCTCAATTCCATTATTTCGCTTTCCACCGGTTCGGAACAGGAACATCCGCATGAAATGCTGAGCTTTATATATGAAACAGCAGGTTCTGAAATTGCGCAGAAGTTAAGGATTGATCCTGAGGATGAGGTGATCAAAATTGAGAGATTAAAAGTGGAAAACAATGATCCTCTCGCGCTGGAATATACCTATCTTCCGGCGGATAAATGTCAGGGGCTTACACCTGAGATGATCAATAACGACTTAATTTTTAACATCTTAAAAAGTAGATTCCATATAGCGCTAAACCGGGCTAAGGTATTTATCCGGCCTTATATTCTTCCCAGTCACCAGGCAAAGCTGCTTCATGTGGAACCGGGCACTCCGGTGTTTGAGTGGGAGCGTACTACATACACAAAGCAGGAAGACATCATTGAGTTCTCCAAATTCTATATCCGCAGTGATAAAGAGGTTTATTATACAGAGGTTCAATTGTAAAAAAAATTGCTGAAAGCCCATAGGACAATTTATAAATATAAAAGATATAAAGTTATAATATTATATCTTTATATTTTATATAGAAATCAATCTCTTTCTATAGATTGATCTAAATTATAAAGGGGGTATCGGTTTTATCAAGTCTTCATCTTAGAACAGCTCCTTAAGTTCACGAAAGCAAAAATAAACGAGGGGGAAAATGAGTTGAAAAAGAAAGCTTATTTAATTGTATTGCTTTGTTTATTGCTTGTCACGGCTGCAGGATGCAGCGGCCAAACAGGAAGTTCTGCTGATGAAGGATCAGGAAAAAGTGATGAAAAGACACTTGTCTTAGCGGCATATGGAGGAAGCTATGAGCAAAAGATGAAGGAGGACTTGATCCCTAAGTTTGAGAAAGAGCATGGCGTAAAGGTGAAATATATTACGGGAAGCTCTGTTGATACCTTATCCAAGCTTCAGGCACAAAAGGATAATCCTCAAATTGATGTAGCTTTCCTTGATGATGGACCTCAAGCTCAGGCAAAGGCGTTTGGATTGCTGGCACCATTGGATGAAAGTGTTGTTACGAATCTGGCAGATGTCTATGATATTGCAAAAGACAAAGATAATGTTGGTGTTGGATTTGGAATCATTTCAACCGGCTTGGCTTATAACAAGGATGTCTTCGAACAGAATGGCTGGGAACCGCCTGCATCATGGAATGATTTGGCCGATCCGAAGTATAAAGGAAAACTCGTACTGCCTTCCATTGCCAATACGTATGGAGTTCATTTTCTGCTCATGACTGCGATTGCCAATGGCGGAGATGAAGAAAACATTGAACCAGGCTTTGAAAAAATGAAGGAAATTGCCAAAAACGCGATCACTTTTGATAAAACGGCTGACGTATCCAACTACTTCCTGCAAGGGCAGACAGTTGCAAGTGCATGGGGAAGCAGCCGGGTGTTTACCCTTCAGGATAGCGGATTCCCGATTGAGTATGTCATTCCGGAAGAAGGGGCTCCAGCCTTGATGGCCACGGTCAGTGTGGTGAAGGATGCTCCAAATGGGGATCTTGCTCAGGAATTTGTCAATTTTGTTCTGGATGAAGAAGCACAGCTTCTATTTGCCAACTCCTTGTTTGACGGTCCGGTTAATAAGAATGTGAAGCTTGAAGGAGACATCGTCGATAAGGTGGCTTATGGGGAAGAGGAGATTGCCAAATTGATCAAAGTTGACTGGGAAACTGTTAATGCAAAACGGGCAGAGTGGACAGAACGGGCCAATAAAGAAATCGAAGTAGCCCATTAAAAGAGAGGGGAAACGAATGAGTTACTTAAGCCTGGAAAACGTGGTTAAGACATTTAATAAAACAGAAGTCGTTAAAAAGCTCAGCCTTGACATCCAAAAAGGGGAACTGGTCTCCTTTTTGGGGCCTTCGGGCTGCGGAAAAACGACAACACTAAATATGATCGCCGGATTTTTGGAAGTGGATGGCGGGAAGATTGAGGTGGACGGCAAACCCGTTCACCTGCTTCCTCCCAATAAAAGAGAAATGGGCATGGTGTTCCAAAACTATGCTTTGTTTCCGCACATGACGGTTTTTGATAATGTCGCCTATGGGCTTAAGCTCCGTAAAGTGCCAAAAAGTGAAATCAGCAAAAGGGTGTTTGAAGCATTGGAGATGGTTCGTCTGGCTGGCTATGAAAAACGTTATCCAAAGGAACTTTCCGGAGGGCAGCAGCAGCGTGTTTCATTGGCGAGGGCCCTGGTCATTAAGCCGAAGGTCCTTCTTCTGGATGAGCCATTGAGCAATCTTGATGCCAAGCTTCGCCAGGAAATGCGTGAAGAAATTGTTGATATCCAAAAGCAGGTGGGGATCACAACGATATTTGTCACACATGACCAGGAGGAAGCATTGGCCATATCGGACCGTATTGCGGTCATGTATGAGGGCCGGATTGAACAGGTTGATGATCCGGCATCCATCTATAACCATCCAAAGACTGACTTTGTGTCTCAGTTCATAGGGGAAGTCAACCACATCCAGGGGAAAGTCCTGGAAACCTATGAAAATAAGAAATGCAAAATGCACTTTTTTGGGAATGAACAGATTGTTTCAGTCCCATCTGTAAAAAATTCCGAAGTTCACTTTTTCATCCGGCCGGAAAAAATCCAAATCGCTTTAGCCGGATCAAATGAAAGAAATGAGGCTTTTCAAACCAGGGTGGAACGTAAAATGTTTCTCGGAGCCAAGACAAGATACATTTTGAAGGTGCAAGATCGGCATCTGATTGCAGATATTTCCAATACCGTATTAAATCCTACCGAAATTAAAGAAGGAAACAGTGTCTACACGTATTGGAACCCTGAAGACCTGTTGCCTTCCAGAATGGCGAGGTGAATCACATGCAAGCCGGAATCGGAACGGAACATGACTTATTGCTTCAGCAAAAGAAAAAGAATTTGAATAAAAAACGGCTTGATACGTGGCTGCTTTTGCTTCCGACGCTGGGAATCTTCATTTTCTTCTTCTTGCTGCCATTGTTTTTCTTATTTATTACAAGCTTTAAAAATTTTGATGCGAGCACCGGAGTGGGTAATGAGTGGACACTCCAGAACTACATCAAGTTCATGTCAGATCCTTTTTACCTTGGAGTAGTCTGGCGCACGGTGAAAATCGCTCTTTTAACAACATTGATTACGATCATTATCTCTTACCCGGTAGCTTTTCAGATTTCCAGGTCAAAAGGAAGAGCCAGAAATTATTTAACCCTTCTGGTGCTTTCCCCGCTTCTGATCAGCATGGTTATCCGCTGCTACGGCTGGGTGATTCTTTTATCCAACAATGGTGTAGTCAACAATACACTATTAAAGCTGGGCTGGATAGATCAGCCTTTAACCCTCTTATACACCGAATTGAGTGTGGTCATTGGGATGGTTCATGTATTATTTCCGTACATGGTGCTGAGCATCATGGGTTCACTCGAAAAAATAGACCCTTCTGTCATCAGAGCCTCGCAGAATCTTGGGGCCAGCTCCTTCAGAACTTTCTTTTCCATTTTGCTTCCGTTAACCTTGCCTGGTGTTTTTGCCGGATCGGTTATGGTGTTCAGCTTAAGCGTCAGCTCATTTGTTACACCTGCCATTTTAGGCGGCCCGCAGGTGAAGGTTATGTCCTATTTAACGTATGAACAAGTAGCTGTGATGCTGAACTGGCCGTATGGAGGCGCAATTGGCTTCCTGTTAATCCTGATTGCCACCATTACCATCATCGCATACAGCAAAATCCTTGCCAGGTCTGAGAAAGGAGTGGCCATACAATGAGCAGGAAGCTGCCCAAGTATTTCTTTAATTTTGTTTGTATACTGGTTTATATTTTCCTGCTGGCTCCCATCGTGGTTGTATTGCTTTCTTCCTTAACGACTACCGAATACATTGTATTCCCGCCAGAAGGCCTGACCCTCAGATGGTACACAGAATTAATTGAACATCCGGAATTTATGCAGTCCTTTACGCTGAGCATTATTGTGGCGTTCGGAACCGCCATTATTTCCACCGCCATTGGCACATTGGCATCTCTTGCGGTCGTCCGGCGCCAATTTAAAGGGAAGTCAGCGATTGTTCAATTAGTGGGTTCGCCTCTCTTGATTCCATCGGTTGTGTTTGGTGTGGCTCTCTTGCAGTTTTACTCATGGATTGGTTTGGCTGCGAGCCCGCTTGCATTAATTTTGGGTCACATCATCTTAACAGTTCCTTTTGTGATGCGCCTGGTTGTTGCCAGTTTAGTAGGTTTTGACCGTTCTATCGAACAAGCGGCCCTGAACCTTGGTGCAGGCCCGATGAAGGTTTTCTTTCAAATCACTCTGCCGATCATTAAATCAGGCGTGATAGCCGGAGCCATTTTTGCCTTTATTACTTCATTTGATGATTTAACAGTTGCCTTATTCATTGTCAGCACTGACGTTGTGACACTGCCAGTGCGGATCTACACATACATGCAATATCAATATGATCCGATTATTACATCCGTATCAAGCATCATGATTCTTTTCACTGTCGTATTAATGCTCATAATTGAAAGAGTGCTAGGTGTTGGGAAAGTGTTTTCCTCGAAAAATTAGATAGGAGAGGTCTTTATGCACATTGAGAAACATCCCGTTCTGGGCAGGCAGCTTCAAAAGCCTGTAACCATTTATTTCAATGACCAGCCATATCAGGCCTATACGCAGCAATCTGTCGCTGCCGCGTTAATGGCAAATGGAATTAAGAAATTGGGTGTCAGCCGAAAGCTGGTCCAATCCAGAGGATTATTCTGTTCGCGGGGGAGATGCTGCAGCTGCTATATGACCATTGATGGGGAGGACCATGTACGGAGCTGTATGACAGAAGTTGAAGATGGCATGCGAATATACCCGAATATGGATGATCCCGAGATAAGGAGAGAGATTGATGAAGACTGATGTACTGATCATTGGAGGCGGTCCTGCAGGTCTATCAGCAGCAATTGAGACAGCATCAAGGGGACTGGATGTAACCATTGTTGACGAAGCTTCCCAGCTTGGCGGGCAGCTAAACCAGCAGACTCAAGTGATGCGTCAGCTTCCATCTGTATATGAACCTATGCGTGGCTTTGAATTGGCCAATAAACTAATTGAGCAAATTAAGGGTTGTAATGTAAGACCGCTCCTTAATCACCGTGTGGTTGGATTTTACGCAGATGGAAGTGCCGGAATTACCGATGAAGATAATGTATTCCCGGTAAAAGCAAAAAAGATTATTGTGGCTTCCGGAGCGGCTGAAAAGGCTGTGGCATTTCCAAAATGGACCATGCCGGGGATTATGACAATCGGTGCTGCACAGACAATGATCAATCGTGATTTTGTGTTGCCTGGGAGTGAAGCTGTTATTGTGGGCTCAAGTGATTTTGCCATGGAAACGGCAATGCAGCTGATGGCTGTGGGCACTCGGGTGAAAGCGATCATAGAAAAACAAAGTGAAGCTTTAGCAAAAGAGCAGGAAAAAGTGAGTGAACTGTCAAGGAATGGAATTCCATTTTATTTTAATAGTTTTATAAAAGAAGCAAGAGGAAATGGGCAGGTGGAACAGATTGATATTGAGCTGCCGGATGAAGTCATAACCCTGAATGTAGACCTCGTTTGCATTGACGGAGGCAGGGCACCTATACTGGATGTATTTTACCAGCTGGGCTGTTCCTTTGGGTTTCTAGAAGAGCTGGGCGGCTGGGTTCCGCAATATAATAATAGTTTACAAACCGGCAGAGAGGATGTATTTATAGCCGGGAATGCGGCTGGCATCAGCACCCAGGGTCCGTTGCTTTTAACAGGAATGATTGCCGGCATCAGTGTAAGTGAAGAACTGCAGGCAATCAGCCATGCAGAGGCCAATGAGATGAGAGAGGCACTTTGGAAAGAACTCGGATTATTGGAGTACAGAGAAGTGTATAGCGGAAGAGTCAAGCATCTCGAGAACTTCGCAAGCCCGGTACTGAAAGATCAATTTATCTCCTAGATAGGAAAAGAGAGAAGAAGGTGAATAAGTTGGATAAAACGACGATCATCTGCAGATGTGAAGAAATCAGCTGTGAAGAAGTGGAAGAGGTTATCAGCAATGGTGGAAGGACCTTTGATGATGTGAAGAGGATTACCCGATGCGGAATGGGTCCTTGCCAGGCTAAAATCTGCACCAGCATGGTGGCAGAAATTATTCACCAGCAGACTGGGCTGTCACCTTCAGAGATTCCGCTGCCGAGAATGCGGATGCCGTTATCCCCTATTAAGCTTGAAACACTGGCAACGAACAGTACATCCTTTAGTACCGTCAAGTCTGTTCTTGATGAGGTGGAATTGGAAGAAGGGAAGGTGAGGTAATTGGAAACCAATTATGAAACAATTGTTATCGGAGGGGGTGTAGTGGGCAGCGGAATTGCTTACCACCTTTCTGAGCGGTACAAAGAAGGCGTGCTTGTGCTTGATAAAAAATACCCCATGTCAGGAACATCCGGATCCACCCAGGCCTGGGTATGGGTACATAATAAAACACCTTCCTGGTATGCGGAATTTAATATGTACAGTGCCGAACTCTATCCTTATCTGTCTAAAAAGATCGGGGACGTTGAATACAAGCGGACAGGAGGGCTATCGCCTTTTTTCAATGAAAGTGACCGTGAAAAGGCACAGAAGCTCGCGGAATCCTACCGGAAAATCGGCATCAAAATTAAAGTATTATCCAGAGAAGAAGTTCTCGAAAAAGAGCCCTATATGAATCCGGAAGTAGCAGGGGCTACCTACAGCTCCATTGATGGCAATGTCAATCCATTTCGCTTGATTGATATGTACATGCGAGCAGCTAAAAGAAATGGCGTCCAGTATTCTACTTATAATAAAGTAACAGAGATTAAAAAGCAGGATGGAAAATATTCAGTTATATCAGATAAGGGTGCGTTTGAATGTAAAAACCTTATTCTTGCTGGCGGAACCTGGTCAAGAGAAATCGGTGACATGCTTGGAGTTAAGATTCCAGTCAACCAATTAAGAGGGCAGATCCTGGTGTCTGAACCATTGAAGCCTTTCTTAAATTTTACAATCAGCGGATTAAGGCAGGCAAACAATGGGGAAGTTCTGATGGGGTATTCAATGGAAGAAGCAGGCTTTAATCGGGCAACAACTCTTGATGTGATTCAGGAAACAGCCAATATGGCAGTCCGTTATGTTCCTGGATTAAGAAAAGCCAAAATTGTCCGCGCCTTTTCCGGAATCCGGGCCATGCCTGAGGACGGCTTTCCGATTCTTGGTAAAGTACCCGGTCATGAAAACCTGTATGTAGCAGCGACCCATAGCGGAGTTACACTTTCTCCCTTAATAGGAACGTTAATAACAGAATTAATCGTGGATGGAGAAACATCCATACCAATCGACAGGTATTCTTTAAGCAGATTTGGTTAGAGTGAATGTTATTAAGTTATAATATTATAACTTTTTTATTCCAGTTGTCAGGAAAAATATTATGTAAATTAAATTGGAGGAAACAGGATGCCGCATTTGTTTATAAGGGGAATTTCAGTGGATCAGACGAAGGAAATCAGTACACAGCTGGTGAAGGATTTGGCTGAGCTTTGTGACTGCGGAGAAGATAACTTTACATTGGAGGTTTTGAACTCAACCTTTGTGTTTGATAAAAATGAAGTTCCAGCATATCCATTTATAGAAGTAAAATGGTTTGACAGGGGCAAGGCAGTTCAAAATCAATTTGCCGGGATTGTTTCGAATCATGTTCAGTCGCTTGGAGTGCAGGAGGTAGAAGTCGCATTTTCAGCCTTTTTAGAGGCGGATTATTATTTGAATGGGAAGAGTTTTGCGGATTAAAGGGGGAGTTCAACCATGAAAATAGCAGTCATAGGCTCCGGGATTGTCGGTTCAAGTTCAGCCTATTACCTTTCAAGGGAGGGTGCAGAGGTAGTCATTATTGATAAGGCACATCAGGGACAGGCAACTGCAGCAGGCGCAGGAATCATCTGCCCGTGGATTTCCAGAGTAGATCATAAAGACTGGTACACCATTGCAAGAAGAGGCGCTCTTTACTACCCATCTTTAATAGCCAACCTAAAACAAGATGGAGAAGAGGATTTTGGATTTGGAATGGTAGGAGCTCTGGCAGTCAGCAGCAGTTCGGATGAACTGGATGCGATCGAACAAAGTGTCCGGCAAAAAAAGGCTGAAACGCCTGAGGTTGGGGAGATTACGAGATTAACAGCAGAGGAAGCCCGGGAACTTTATCCGCCGCTCCGTGAGGATCTGCAGGCTGTCCATGTTACGGGTGCAGCGAGGCTGGATGGCAGGCTGTTAAGGGACGCCATGCTAAATGGTGCAAAAAAACATGGTGCTGTATTACTTGAAGGTGAAGGTGACCTTGTATTTCATAATAATAAGGTTACAGGAGTAAAAGTGAACGGGGATGTCATTGCTGCCGATGCAGTTATCGTTACTGCCGGTGCATGGGCTAAAGACTTACTTGCCCCGTTAGGCATTGATCTTAAAATCGAGCCTCAGCGCGGACAAATTGCCCATCTGAAAATGGACGGTATGGACACCTCCAGCTGGCCGGTTGTCCTTCCGCAAAGCTCTCATTATTTAGTGGCTTTCGACCATTCCAAAGTGGTGGCTGGAGCAACCAGGGAAACGGGATCCGGGTTTGATTATAGACTTACTGCGGCAGGTGTGAAAGAAGTGCTGGATGAAGCATTAACAGTTGCACCAGGATTAGCTGAAAGCACACTAAAAGAGGTAAGAATTGGCTTCCGCCCGGCTGGGCCAGATATTTTGCCGCTGCTGGGTACGGTTCCAGCTGCAGAGGGGCTGGTAATCGCAACAGGATTAGGGGCTTCAGGGCTTACTATGGGACCTTACGTGGGCACCCTGGCTGCAGATCTTGCTTTGAAAAGGGAGATGGAAATAGATCTGTCACCTTATGATCCATTAAGAAAAGGCTTGGAAGCAGAAATAAAGTGAATTTAATAAGCATAAGCTGCCATACTGTTTTAAGGCAGCTTATTTGTTTTTTTCCTATTCCTTCAGACGATCCGGCAAACCCTGAATGGAAGACACCACAACATCAAGCTTCGCTTCGATCCGGTTCAGCAAAAACAATGTGACAACGATCGGGAAGCCGAGTTCGCTGATCAATGTAACCATCTGTTCCATGGCAGCTGCTCCTTTCTAGTGAATTCATTTTACCCCATTGTAAAAAATGGCCGGGTTCCAAGGAATCCGGCCACTGCACCTTACATTAATTCATAATCAGTTACATTATGCTCAACCAATCTGGCGCTTTCCGCTGAAACCAAATCACCGCCATTGCCGTCAAAAGCATTGGCAGCAATGATTTGTTCCATGGCTGCTTTCACAGCTGCAGGATCAATCGGTTCGATTGGGTTATCAACGGATAGTTTCGTTGGCTTGCCCAGTTCTGACAGAAAAGTCATTTCTAATGATTTCGCCATTTTTATTCCCTCCTTTATGTTTAAAGTATTTTAATAGAATGAATTAGCCCAGAATTTCGAAGCTGTCATTTCTATTAATTCCAGCCAGCGGATAGATGCTTAGTCCAGAGATCGCTTGTCCCACTGTGAAAAGCTGGTCTGCTGTTGCCGATTGTTTTACGCCGCTGTAGGTTTTGGATTTGTGGATTGGCTTGCCCTGCCCGTTAAGGCCTGTTTCAAACACCAGGCGAAGTTTGGAATCAGTGATAATTGCTTGTGCCATGTTGTTCACCTCCTTTCACCCTCTATATACATATTGCTGGGAGATAAGGACAGGGTAAATTTGATTAATCTTCTAAAAAGCGATTATTTTTCATTATATTTTTCAGCTTCGCACGGGCACCCTGCCGCCAGTTTTTGACTGCTGACGGGGTGACTTGTTCTTTTTCAGCTATTTCCTTTACAGACATCTGATCACATAAAGTATACTGCAGCCATTTCATTTGATTGGGAGTTAATAGCCCGCATCTTTTTAGCAGCTCGTGTGCAAGATCTGTGGAGGGGAATGATGAGGGGTCTTCAATAAGTTCCCAGAATTCATCTTTCGGATAGAAACATTGCTGGCTTTGTTTATGTTGTCTTGTTAATTCGTTCATGATATTTCCTTTTATCATACTGTAAGCATAGGAAAGCAGGGTCCCTTTTTCAGCGTCATGATTTTTCCACGCCTGCCATAGTGTAATTAATCCCAGCTGGTAGAATTCCTCTTTGTTTTTATAGATGTTCAGACTATGCATGATTTGATGAATTATCCTCTCATATTGTGCTTCTAACTGTTCAAAACTCTCCATGAATTCGGTCCCTTCAAGGAAAGCGCGCTCTCTATGTTTTCCCGGGTAGTTCAAACATAGTCTGTTAACCAAATTTTGGCGAATCAAGTAAAAGTCCCAGATCAGTGAGTTAACCCCCCTAAGTCCGGAGTTAAGGGGTCTAAGTCCGGACTTAGGGGGTATAACTCACGAAAAACGGGTAGTTAGCCTGTTTTTTTATTTTTTGTAAAAAAAATTCATGAAGAAGTCATTTTCTTCAGCCAAAAATCCCAATTCAAACAAATCCTCAAAGTACATTTCTTCAAATTTCTTAGTCAAGATTCCATAGAAATAAGCGACAGGATTAGCAATGGCGCGGGTTTTCATCTTCCTGATCAGCTGCTTAAACGAATGGATGGCTGCAGCCAAAACAGCGTTTACTCTTTGGTCACAATTGTTTTTATAGGCTGCTATGGATGCCATTCTCCAAAACTCCTCAATTTGCTTTGCTTCCGGAAAAAAGGATTTTACAGTGCTGGTAAATGATTGTGGTACACGATCACTTGTATAGGTGTGATCAAGGACGTTTTCGTTACGTTTATTAATCTTTTGATTTTTATTAGCTTTAGAAAGATTAATGGTTTTATTAGGGTGGTCCAACTTTTCTTTCTTAGGTGGTTCACTCTTGGGAAAACGATTAAAAACATACAAATTACTGGACTGGGACCCGTTTTTTCTTTCGGTTTCAAGAACAGTGATAATCCCTGACTCTAATGCTTTGACAATCATCCTTTTAAAAGTGGATCGGGAAATTCCATTTCCGTTATATTCTTCGTGAATGGCTTTTAAAACGGTGGCGATTTTAGCATTGGAGACTCCAGGGATTTTCGCAGCAAAACGAACCAGCCTCTTTAAACCAACCAGTTCACCTTTTGAGAACTTTTTCTTATGCACCGAAAGCCACATCTCCACATGCGCATTAAACTCCGTAAGATCCTTAAATTGGGAATATCCTTCAAATTGCTCAATACTGCCTGATTTTAAATTCATTTTAATGCACCACCCTTTCACCTTCTAAATACAAAGGATGGGAGGGAAAAGACAGGGGCTATTTGGGGGATTGTGAAGGAATCGTGAACACGGCTGATTTTTGAAATAGCTATGGAAACATGGCGGCGAAATTACAAAGCTTCAATGGAAACGGTCGCCATAAGAGGTCTGTGACGACGAAACTCGAAGGTCCCCAGTCAAAATGGTCGCCATGAGAGGTCTATGAGGACGAAACTTGAAGGTCCCCAGTCAAAATGGTCGCCATGAGAGGTCTATGACGACGAAACTCGAAGGTCCCCAGTCAAAATGGTCGCCATAAGCGGTTAATGACGACGAAAAATCGGAAGCTCAATTAAAATCAGTCGCCAATACCTAAAACTTATTATCACCACTTTTCCTATTTTCTTGACAATGATAATCATTTTCATTTAAAATTGATTTTATCAATGATAATCATTATCACTATATTCTATTTACATGATAGTAATCTAATCTGAGGGAGGGGTATAAGTCGATTGAACTTTACATTTGCTGCTGGTGCGGTTATATGGCGGATACGGATTCAGATGAAAATAACGATGCCCAATGCCCTTGCTGCGGTTTGGATTTTATCGAGGCAGCGGAATATGACATATAGGAGAGTTGAAAAATGAGTGGACTTTATATCGCAATAGAACATTTTGATCATCAAATCGATTGCTTTTGCCCTGATGCTGATCATGTGAATATACTGCATTTTCAAAAGGGGGATTTAATTGAGGTCACTCCTGAGCGGAAATATACAATGCTGGGATGGTATGCGCTTGTGGTGATTAATGGACAGCAGGCATTTTACTTGGCTGAAGAGGATATTGAAAGATATTTCATGAGTGAATTCATATCTTCACAGCTAGATATAGACCTGAAAATCAATTATCTGCAATATAAAATTGATCAGGATCTTGAAGCGGGGGACAAGGACTCTTTTGCAGAGAATAGCAGAAAGCTGCGCGAAACCTGCAGTCTGAAAGAGGAATTGGAATATTACATGGCCAAGGCCATCTAAAGTAAATAAAAAAACAATGAAGCTATCATGAGAGCGTTAGCTTTATGTTTTTCTCAATTGGATAGTCTATCATTGTATGTTCCTGACCGGGCGTTTTTTAAGAGGCCATCTAAGGAAAGCTGCTATCTCCTGGCAGCTTTTATTTTTGTCTAAAATCATCCCCATTCATTAAAAATGAGAACGTTCTTTGTGGCCTTTCTCCCATTTTCGCAAGATAAACCATGTAATTAAGCTCAGGATAATCAGTAAGCTCTCCAATGTGAAGATATACCATGGATAGTCACCCAATATGTCAAAGAAACTTGGGGTCTTAGGTTTATGACGCAAGAACCAATAATTTCCCTTCGTTTGATTGTTAATCAGAAGGATTGCAGGCAAAAGCAGATTGATAAAAACAATTAGTTTTATGACCGATCGGAATGATGGATAATATTTTCTGGCCTACAAAAAATATAAGGCCACCCATACAACCATCATGTGTGCATAAAAAAAGTGAAAAAAGCGAAAGTGAGGAAAGTCATATGTTAATGCTGGAGTAAGTATAGCCTGAGTAGCACCCAATATTGCAATAAAAATTAATAGTTCAAAAATATACTTTTTTCTAGTCAATAGTAAAAGGATACATAATATAAGTCCGATATTACACAATTCCAATGGCATGGACCGCCCCAATTTCCATACTCCATTCACTAACATCCATACGTGATTCAATATCTCGGCAAATATTAAGGAAATGGCCGATCCAACTTCAAGCCTTCTCCATCCATCACCATTCAGCTTTTTCCGGAATAGAAAAATGGCAGATGATACAAAAAAGAAGATTGCCAATGTAACAAGATGACTGGCTGAAAACATTTCAAAATGGAAAGACTTATGACTTTTGCCAAACCACTCCATCCGCACACACCCCAACTCTGTTTAATGAATCAGGCATAAGATGTGCATCTCCTATATTTTTTATACAGCTTTTCTGTACCTTCATCGATGAAGCATATTTGCAGCTGCCAGGTTGACTCCTTATGCGACGCATATTTCCACCCTTTGATTTTTTTATCATACCAATTAGGAAAAAGTTTACAAAATTAAATTGCCCATTGACATTGATAATCATTATCATTTATTATCAGTTTAACAATAAATGAAAATAGTTATCAATTAGGAGGCGAGATGAAATGAAGGCTTTCATTGGATATTTAAGTATGTCAGGAAATACGGAAGATATGGCTTCAATCCTGAAAGATGTTCTTGTATCTAAAGGATGTGAAGTGGATATGGAAAGCTTGGATTTGACAGAAATCCATAGTATCCTTGCCTATGATTTTATTTTCATTGGTGCTTATACATGGGGGGATGGGGATCTTCCTTATGAAGCTGAGGATTTTTTTGAAGAATTGAATGATCACGATTTAACAGGAAAACATGTTGCGTGCTTTGGCTCTGGGGATCATGCTTATCCAAAATTTTGTGCAGCAGTGGATACGCTTGCAGACAAATTAAGAGAAAGAGGAGCCAATGTTTTTCAGCAAAAGTTAAAGATAGAACTCAATCCGGAAACAGATGAGCAAATCCTTGAGTGTCAGCAATTTGCAGAAGCTGCCTATGAATGGACAGTGAAAAATGAGGAGATGGAACATGTTTGACAAAGGCTCCACTGCAGTTCTATCAACTCAGGATCTTCCTTTCATTGTAGCAGTTAAGCAGGCGGGCATTTATTCCTTTGAGGATGGAGACTGGCTCCTTCAGTATGGATTAACTCAAAATATATACAAACTTGTGCAATTAGGTCATTTCATATTCGGAATCGGAGACAATGGCACAATTATCCGATACGATCTGCAGCGAAAAAAGTGGAATCAAACCTCATTCCCGACTGCCCAGCGGCTGTGGGATATTACAGGAAACCGCAAGGGACTCATCGTAACCCATGGCGGCAGCTGCCTATACATATCAACTAATTTTGGTTCCGATTGGTCTGTTATTAGACCATTTCAAAATATGCCGCAAAAGCCCCTTATCCGATCTCTGCTATATCATCAGGGAATCCTTTATATTGGGACACAAATCAATTCCCAGAATGGAGGGTTATGGAGATATTATGTTAGAAAAGGGGAATTGCAGCTCATAAAAAAAGAAAAGCATTCGATGATTTCCTCTATTTATAGAGATGAAAATGACCTTCTTATCATTGCAAAAGGAAACGCCCGATCCGGTATGGGAACGATTGAGTTTCTGAATCCTTTTACAAAAAAATGGGATGTATGCCAGCAGCCTATATCAGAAAGAGCTTTCCTGGATATTTTTGAGGCAAATGAAAAAGTATATGCCACGACAAGTCAGGATGTAGACGGTTTTTCAAGAATCTATGAAGTCCATAAGAATAGCATGTCCCTGATTCCCATTGAAACCGTAGCTGGACATGGATTCAGAGGTGCAGGCTTTGAAGACCAGCTTTTTATCTGTTCACATAGAGAAAGTAAATGGATCAGCCACAGGTATAACACATCAGCACTAATTCATTGATAGGAGTGAAGAGGAATGAAAATTGGCGTATTTTATGCAAGTATGTCCGGGAACACAGAAGCAATTGCAGATATAATAGCGGGGGAACTGAAAGATCAAAATCATGATGTGGATTTAGAAGATTTTATGAGTGTTCAAAGTGCTTCCGAACTGCTAAACTATGATCTTACTTTTATTGGAATGTATACATGGGGAGACGGGGATTATCCGGATGAATGTCTGGATATAATTGAAGAAATCGAACAGCTTGATCTTGAAAAGCAACCCTTTGCCATCTTTGGATCAGGAGATACCTCCTATCCTGATTTTTGCGGCGCCCTTGATCAGCTTCAGAGAATTATAGAAGAACAGGGTGGAACAGTTGTCGGGAATCCCCTGAGAATAGAGTTCAACCCGGAACCGGAAGATGAAGAGATAATAAAAAAGTTTGTCTCTGAAGCCTTGATGTTAAAAGAAACCTGCTGAGTATATGGCAGCAAGCTTAGAAAGGATGGCGTTAATGAAAAAGAAAACATTTCATAAGCTCGTAGAAGAAAACATGAAAAATATCCTAAAAGATAAAGATCAATTGGAAGAAATATATCGGAGGATTGATGAAAATATTTTGATGGAGACAGAAAAAACAAAAGTAACTCAATAGGAATATCCAGGCAGGCTGGAAAAGAAGTATGCGTTTCTGCAATAGGCAGGGACGCATACTTTATGTCAGCAGCCAGTTGTCCACCATTTGGGCATTGTGAAAATGGCTGCTGTTTTAAAATTTCAAAAAAAATTCCCCCATGGGGAATGAAAGAACAACTCATTATTTTGATTTTTTCTCATTCGACTTTTCCTTTTGAAGCTTTTCTTTTTCAAGACGCTCCGCATCCTTCTTGAACGCCTCCATCGCTTTGTAAAAAAGGAGAGTCATCGTTTTTCACCTCCTTATCCTTTTACTTCGTTAATTTCTTCCATTTTCCTTTGGAATTTTTTCGATTGTTAAGATTTGGCAGGAATTATTGCATTTTAAGAGAATTCATTTTTCAAGGCAAGGTGTTTGAGGACAAAAAATAGTGAAGGTGTGTTTAACTTGGGCCATTCAGCAAAATTCACGGATAGAATGCTAAGCATTATAAAGAGTGCAGAAAAGGAAGCCCGTATGTCAGATTTTAATGTGATTCATCCTGTCCACCTGCTAATTGGGTGTCTGGAAGAAAGAGGAGGCGCATTGGGGGAAATATCTTTGAAATGCAATTTAAACCCAGGCTTGCTGAGCGGAGCAGTTCAAAATACGCAAAGATTAACGCAAAGTGAATTTTTCAGCATCCCAGTAACCGATGAGGTTATAGACATCTTTGATACAGCGATTGCTTTTATGCACAGATATAATCAGGTTTTTGTTAATGAAGGGCACTTACTTAAAGCATTACTTGCTGATTCCACCATTTCTGGCAGGCTATCTGAGGATATGAAAAAAACCATCTTAACCCTCGGAACGTCCTCCAGGGACATGATCACTCACCTTGGCAGCTATACTTTTCCTCAAATGAACACCCCTTTTGTCAGGAAAGTTCATCAAGGTGATGAGAGGGAGCTTGCAGACTTTATAGAGAAAAACTTTTCTAAAGAATGGGCACATACCATTCAGGGGGGATTTCAGAAGGAAAAGCCGTCAATCTATATCGCATGTGATGAAGAAGGAAGGATTATTGGCTTTGCAGCATTTGATGTATGCCAGAACAAAAAGGGATATTTCGGTCCTATGGGTGTAGTAAAAAACAGGAGGGTAAAAGGCATAGGAAATGCATTGCTTCATCACTGCTTAAAAGATATGAAAGAAATAGGATATGAATATCCATTATTGGAGGAGCAGGGCCAATTGAGTTTTATGAGAAAGCCTGCAGGGCTGTTGTCATTCCTTCTATATAATCAATCACCGGAAGAGTCGTTTTTCCCTAAAACTTAAAAATAATTATAGAATATTGTTGCAATTTGATTTCCACTATTGGTATGATTATTCTCCGCGCAAATTTCTTACATAAGAAAAGTGATATCAAAAGGAGCTGATTGTGTGAAGCAGGAATTCATTGAAATTTTCAATGCCAGAGTAAATAACCTGAAAAATATTGATCTGCAGATTCCAAAAGGAAAGATCACGATATTTACAGGTGTCTCCGGTTCAGGCAAATCGTCCATCGTTTTTGATACGATTGCCCAGGAGGCAGGCCGCCAGTTAAATGAGACGTACAGCAGTTTTCAGCGGCTTTTTCTTCCAAAATATAGCCGTCCGGAAGCAGATGAAATTAATAATCTTTCTACTGCCGTTGTAGTCGATCAAAAACGGCTCGGCGGAAATGCACGATCCACACTTGGAACCGCTACAGATATTAATCCTCTTCTTCGCCTGTTTTTCTCCCGGTTTGCAGAACCTCATATAGGTTACAGCAACGCATATTCATTTAATGATCCCAGCGGCATGTGCCCGAAATGTGAAGGGATTGGGAGAATTATTACGCTAAACCTTGATGCTGCTCTTGATAAGGAAAAAAGCTTAAATGAAGGAGCTATTCTGCTTCCGGGATTTGGACCTGGAACATGGCAATGGAAAGCGTATGCGGAATCCGGATTCTTCGATATTGATAAGAAAATAAATGAATATACAGAAGAAGAATTTAATAAGCTTGTCTATGCGGTGCCGCAAAAAGTAAAAGTGAGTTATATGAATAATGATATGAATGCAACCTATGAAGGCCTGGCAGTTAAATTTATGAGGCAGCATGTGAAGAGGGACAAAGAAACTTCAAAAACAGGAGAGAAGCTCCTGAAGAACTTCAGCACCATGACGAAATGTCCTTCCTGCGGAGGAAAACGGTACAATGAGAAGGTGCTTTCATCCACAATCAAAGGCTATTCCATCTATGACCTTACATCCATGCAATTGGATCAGCTAATTAATACTCTTCCAAAGATTACATCACCTGAAGCTAAGCCAATTGTTGACGGGATCATGGAACGATTGGAAAATCTATGTGATATTGGACTGGGCTATATGGATCTGACAAGGGAAACGCCAACACTATCGGGCGGTGAATCCCAAAGGGTGAAAATGGTAAAATATTTATCCAGTAACTTAACAGGCTTAATGTACATATTTGATGAACCAAGCACCGGACTGCATCCGCGGGATGTCTATCGGTTAAATGAATTGCTGGTTCGGCTGCGTGAAAGGGGCAATACCGTTTTAGTTGTCGAGCATGATCCAGACGTCATCCAAATAGCCGACCATATCGTTGATGTTGGGCCTCAAGCCGGAACACATGGGGGAGAGATTATGTATACCGGCAGTTATCAGGGTTTCTTATCTTCTGATACATTGACTGCCAATTATTTGAACCGCAGTGCAGAAATCAACGCCAATCCGAGACCGGTTTCCGAGTTAATGGAATGCAGGAAAAGCACTCTTCACAATTTGAAGAATGTGAGTCTTTCAGTTCCAAGAGGGGTTTTTACTGTTATTACAGGAGTAGCGGGTTCAGGGAAAAGCACACTTGTGAACGAAGTGTTTGCAAAAGATTTTCCTGAGGCAATCCGTATTGACCAAAGCCTGGTCCACGCCAACATACGGTCTAATCCGGCAACTTTCACTGGCATTATGAATTCGATTCGCAAATCTTTTTCAGATGCCAATGGAGTGGAGAGCGGATTATTCAGCTATAATTCGACCGGTGGGTGTCCGACATGCGGAGGCACCGGGACGGTCGAGATCAATTTATCTTTTATGGATACAATGGAAGTCGAATGCAGTGAATGTCATGGAAGCCGTTTTAGGCAGGACGTGCTTCAATACTTATATAAAGGCAAAAATATTGTTGAAATCATGGAGATGTCTATAGCGGACGCTGTGGAGTATTTTGATGCAAAAGACATTCAGAAAAAACTCAAAGCCCTGGAGACTGTCGGTCTTGGCTATTTGTCATTGGGACAGCCGCTGACCACCTTGTCAGGAGGCGAATGTCAAAGACTTAAGCTTGCAAAGGAACTGAATACTAAAGGAAACATTTATATACTTGATGAACCAACTACGGGATTGCATATGTCAGATGTCGCTAATATTCTGGACATCATTAATAAATTGGTGGAAAAGGGCAATACCGTTATAGTCATAGAACATAATCTGGATGTTATCCGAAAAAGTGATTGGATCGTTGATTTAGGTCCGGATGGAGGCGCTGGAGGCGGAGAAATCCTGTATGAAGGACCGCCGGCAGGAATTTTGGAATGTGAACGTTCGGTTACTGCACAGCATCTGTAATGGAATATGTAAAAGAGATCAAATGGCCATGGAATTTTTTCAATGGCCATTTTCTTTATCGCTTAAGTGGAGGTGATTACAATGGATAAACTATTAAAAGACCTGAAGGCAGCAGGTGTACACAGTATTAAAGGTGATTCAGAGATTATTCTGGAAATCTTTCAGGATGAACGAATAAGTCCCAATAAAGCAGATTATTTAATTAATAGGCTTCTTACCATGGATGAAAGCAGAATTGAAAAAGTAAAGCTTCAGTGCCCTCAAGCAATTTTGGATGAATTAATGGTTTCGCGAGGAAAAATGAAAGTGATTGGTGAGAGAGTTATTTTTAAAAAGCAGTTTGCAGAATCCAAGATTGAACAAGCCCCTCCTTATGAAGTTTGGCCGCTCCTTAACAATAGTTCCATTATTTTTTTATCTGAAGTTATGAATTTTACTTATGAACAAACTGAGAAATTTTTAAAGAGCATGAAAGCAGAGCTCCCTGAACAAGCAGATAATATGTTTACGGTTTATACAGTTCATTCAGAACCGGCTGGAGCCGTTTTTCCTCATTTAGAACCTGACCGGGACCGGGAAGGAAGGATGTTTTGGATCGGCATCCACCCTGATTTCAAGGGTAAAGGGTATGGTAAGAACCTGCATTTAATAGGACTTCATAGATTGCAGTATGAATATAAAGCTGAAAAATATCTCGGGGCAACAAGCGCTGATAATGCCGCCATGAGAAAGATTATGGAAGCAAATGGATGTACACAGGAGAGCAATTCTGTTTTTACCTTAGTGTATTCTTTTTCTTGATAATCAAGAATGATGTATGAAAAAGGCTCAGTCGTTTTCAGCAGGTATATATTCTGGTGGATGAAAAGTGTCATTGCTGCCTACTAAATAGTGGTTTCTTTCATAACTGTAAAAAAAAGGATTGATCAGGAATTAATTCAGGCTGGTTTGACACAATCAAGAAACATGAAAGAATGTCCCGCACATCCGGGACATTCTTTTCATCTTTCAACAATTTTCTTATAGGATACAGGCAGTCTATTTATTCAGGTTTTCCTGCAGATCCGAGTTCAGAAAGTTTTCTGTGGCATAAGCTGAAGCCCCAAGTGCTGTGGAGTAAATCGATAAATCTGCAAATGTAATGTTTACGTTTTCCTGATTAAATCTTAAGGAATGGGTCTCGACAACTTCCATAATCGAATCCAGTAATAAATCTTTGGCAATGGCTAAGCGATTTCCTATAATGATCTGCTCGGGATTAAATGTATTGATGATATTGTTTATGCCAATGCCGAGGCATCGGCCAATAAGCCGGAACAGATCCTTTACTTCCTCATCTTCTTCCGCCATTTCAACTAATGACTCCAGGTTCAGATCATCCCGTTTTAAATAGGATTGAATATTCTTTGCCTGGTTTAATAAAGCCTGTTCAGAAGCATACAATTCCCAGCAGCCTTTGCTGCCGCATCTGCATTCTTTTCCATCTATATCGATCACCATATGGCCCATTTCACCGGAGAAGCCTTCAGCGCCACGATAAAGGCTATTTTGTAAAATAAAGCCGACTCCTATGCCAATTCCAGCACTTACGTAGATGAGATTTTCAAAGTTTTTTCCGGCTCCGAAACGCTTTTCCCCGTATGCTCCGGCGTTCGCTTCATTGTCGATGATAACGGGAAGGTGAAACTCTGTCTCAATTTCTGCCTTCAAATGGATATCTGTCCAGCCCAGATTAGGTGCCAGCAGGATATTACTGCCTTCCTTATTTACGATTCCCGGCACTCCAATACCTATTCCGATCACACCATAGGGGCTCTCAGGGGTAGAGTCCAATAAGGATTGGATGACTTCTTTTATGACAAGAATGGTTTCTTCATATCTCATGCTATTCATATGCTTTAAATGTTCGCTCACAATATTGCCCGATAAATCAGTCATGACACCTAGAATATAGTTAACCCCTAAATCAATTCCAATCGCATAGCCTGCTTTTTCATTAAAGAGCAGCATCACAGGGCGACGTCCTCCGCTCGATTTGCCTGGTCCCGTTTCGGAACAGATTTTTTCTTCAATCAGCTCGTTGACTAAAGAGGAAACAGTACCTTTAGTCAGTCCCAAATGCTGTGCGATATCAGCCCGTGAGATAGGGGATTGGTCGATGATCGTCTGCAGAACGCGTGATTTGTTTTTCATTTTTACCAGCTGCTGATTCCAAGTCATTATCTTTCTCCTCAAATCCTCAATTTCTTTGTCTATTACAATCATATTCCATTTATACCATAATTAAAAATAAAAATAAAACTTAGTTCATTCAATAGACAAACTAAGTTCAAGGTGGTAAAATCGATTTGTAATCAAATGAAAGCGATAACAAATGAAAAGAGAAGATGGAGGAATGAACATGAACTACTTTAATAATGTGAGCGGAGTAAAATACGAAGGTCCAGATTCTAATAATCCATTAGCTTTTAAATATTATAATCCTGAAGAAATGATCAACGGCAGAAAGATGGAAGACCTTCTCCGTTTTGCAGTGTCTTACTGGCATACATTTACGGCGGAAGGCACTGATCCTTTCGGAGATGGAACGATGATCCGTTCCTATGACAGATTTTCCGGAATGGATTTGGCCAAGGCGCGTGTAGAAGCTTCTTTTGAATTCTATGAAAAACTGAACGTCCCGTTTTTCTGCTTCCATGATGCTGATATTTCGCCTGAAGGGGATTCATTAAGAGAAACGTTTAAGAACTTAGATGAAATTACGGCCATGATTAAGGAATACATGAAATCCAGCAAAACAAAGCTATTATGGAATACCGCTAATATGTTTTCACATCCGCGCTGGCTGCACGGTGCGGCGACAGCACCTAATGCTGATGTATTTGCCTATGCTGCTGCAAAAGTGAAAAAGGGACTTGAGATCGGCAAGGAGCTGGGTGCTGAGAACTATGTGTTCTGGGGCGGCCGCGAAGGATACGAAACACTGCTGAATACGAACATGAAGCTTGAACTTGATAATCTTGCACGCTTCTTCCATATGGCAATCGATTATGCGAAGGAAATTGGGTTTGACGCACAATTCCTAATCGAGCCAAAGCCGAAGGAGCCTACCAAACATCAATATGATTTTGATGTGGCAACCAGTTTATCATTCTTGCAATCTTACGGCTTAAAAGACTACTTTAAATTCAATATTGAAGCAAACCACGCGACACTTGCCGGCCATACTTTTGAGCATGAATTGCACACAGCACGCATAAATGGAATGCTTGGTTCTGTGGATGCCAACCAGGGAGATACCCTGCTGGGATGGGATACGGACGAATTCCCGACAGACATCTATTCTACAGCACTGGCAATGGTAGAAATTCTTAAAAATAACGGGCTTGGAACAGGCGGCCTTAACTTTGATGCCAAAGTACGAAGAGGATCATTTGACCCTGAGGACCTGTTTTATGCTCATATTGCAGGAATGGACACATTTGCGGTTGGCGCAAAAGTTGCACAGCGTTTAATTGAAGATAAAGTATTAGACAACTTTGTTGCTGACAGGTACAGCAGCTATACAGAAGGCATCGGACTTGAAATCGTTGAAGGAAAGGCAGACTTCCATAAGCTTGAAAAGCATGCCCTTCAGCTTGAAAAGATTGAAAACAAATCAGGAAGACAGGAACAGCTAAAAGCTGTCTTAAATAAATACATTCTCGAAGCCTATGCGAGTGTAGAAGCGTAAGAGATCAATATAAAAAGATTAAATGTACTGGGAATACAAAAGTGTCCCAGTACATTTTTAAAAAGTAAAGCTTAGCATACATTCCATTATCTAAAGGATGATCAATCATGAAATATGTAATCGGGATTGACCTTGGCACGAGCTCGGTAAAAGTTTTATTAATGAATCAAAAGGGAGAAGTATGCAGCGAAGTTTCCAGGTCTTATCCGCTCATTCATGAAAAGTCGGGTTATAGTGAACAGGACCCTGCTGAATGGGTTGATAAAACAGTGGCTGCTCTTAAAGAACTTACAGAGCAGTTTGATGGAAGTGCGGAAGACATACAGGGAATCAGTTTTTCTGGCCAAATGCACGGCCTGGTCCTTCTGGATGAAGAGAATAAGGTTCTGCGCAATGCAATTCTGTGGAATGATACCCGCACGACAGAGCAGTGTAAACAGATCTATGACATGGCTGGGGAGAGCCGTCTGCTTGAAATCACAAAGAATCCGGCACTGGAAGGCTTCACTTTACCAAAGTTGCTTTGGGTGAAGCAATATGAGCCGGAAGTTTTTGAAAAAGCGGCTGTATTTATGCTCCCTAAAGATTATCTTCGCTTTAAACTGACTGGAAGGATTCATAGTGAATATAGTGATGCAGCGGGCACTTTGCTGCTGAATGCCGGCCGGAAAATGTGGAGTGAAGAGATATGCGGGCTAACCGGGATTGATGTGAATATCTGTCCGCCTTTAGTTGAGTCCCATGAATGTGTAGGGACGTTAAAGCCTGAGATTGCTGAGAAGACGGGATTATCTTCTTTAACGAAGGTATTTGCAGGAGGGGCTGACAATGCCTGCGGTGCGATCGGTTCAGGTATTCTGTCCGAAGGCAAAACATTATGCAGTATTGGCACTTCCGGAGTCGTTTTATCCTATGAAGAACAAAATGACAAGGATTTTCAGGGGAAAGTCCATTATTTTAATCATGGTGAAGAAAATGCCTATTATACAATGGGTGTCACCCTGGCAGCAGGACATAGTTTGAGCTGGTTTAAAGATACGTTTGCAGAAATGGAATCATTCGACTCCTTGCTGGCTGAAATGAGCGAGGTTCCGATTGGATCGAACGGCCTTTTGTTTACACCCTATTTAGCCGGTGAGCGCACGCCATATGCAGATTCGCAAATTCGGGGAAGCTTTATCGGCATGGACTCCTCACATAACCGAATTGACTTTGTACGATCAGTTATTGAAGGAATTACCTTTTCTTTAAATGAATCGATTGAAATATTCAGGGAAAGCGGCAAGCTTGTCGATACCATCATTTCAATCGGCGGAGGAGCCAAAAGTGATGCCTGGCTGCAAATCCAGGCCGATATCTTCAATAGCACCATTGTAAAGCTTTCAAGTGAACAGGGACCTGCTGTAGGTGCGGCTATGCTGGCGGCATACGGATGCCAATGGTATGAATCTCTGGAAGCCTGTGCCGATGACTTCATAACTTATGAGAAGACGTATACACCCATCCCTGAAAACGTAAAGAAATATCAGGAGCTTTACCAGTTATACAAAGAAGTTTATGCGCAAACCAGGAAGCTGAATGAGGGTTTGGCCGGTTTTAGGAAAAAGTAAGCTGACTTGAGGGAGATCGACATGAACATAACTGAAAGCATCTTTGGCGAATGGAACGGACACAAGGTTAAATCCTATACAATCAGCAATGATCATGGAATGAACGTATCGTGTATCGACTACGGGGGAATCATTACCGGGATATCTGTCCCCGATCGTGAAGGAAATAGAGAGAATGTGATCCTGGGGTACGACACACTTGAAGAATATACAAATCATTCACCATTCTTCGGTGCTATTATCGGAAGGGTGGCCGGAAGGATAGCAGGATCGGCTTTCACTCTTGATGGAGCTGCTTACCAGCTGCCAAAAAATGATGGCGAACACCATCTGCATGGTGGTACAGGCGGTTTTCACAATGTCATTTGGGACTCGGCCGCCGAAAAGGGCATGAATGAGGCGAATATCAGGTTCTCCTATATAAGCCCGGATGGGGAAGAGGGGTATCCTGGGACACTTGAGGTAACGGTAAACTATACACTGAACAATGAGAATGAACTGGTCATTAGTTATGAAGCGATATCTGATAAAAAAACGATTATCAATCTGACAAACCATACTTATTTTAACCTGAGCGGGGACTTGAAGAGCGACATTCTTGAGCACGAGGTGACCATGCAAAGTGATCACTTTCTGGAGCTTGATGAAACATTGATTCCTACTGGGGAATTCATACATGTTGAAAATACACCTTTTGATTTCAGAGCAGGGAAGAAAATCAAAGAAGGCGTAAAGTCCGGCCATCAGCAGAACATGCTTGCGGGCGGAGGATATGATCATCCATTTCTATTAAATACAGGTGAAATGACTGTAGTGGATTCTGCAAGCGGGCGAAAACTGACAGTGGAAACGGATAGGCCGAGTGTTGTTTTATATACAGCGAACATGCTGGGAAATGAATTTCAAATTAGAGGGGTTCAGTCAAAAAGGCATTTGGGGCTGTGTCTCGAAACTCAATGTCCGCCTGATGCTGTTCATCACGAAAACTTTCCTTCTATTGTCCTGGAGAAAAATGAGGTCTTCAAAACAAAAACCAGCTTCAAGTTTCTCATTGTTTAAACATTTCTACTAGAAAGGAGTAAAGATAGATTTGAATTATAGTAATGTAAAAATTGTAAGCGCTCTATTCTGGTTCAAATCTGTCTTTTACAAACTATGAAACAGAATCGGAACTCTCTATATATTGGTTCACTTACATTGGTTGCTGCGATAGGCGGTTTGCTTTTCGGATATGATACAGCTGTAATTTCCGGAGCTGAAAAGTCACTGGAAATCTATTTGATCGATAGTTTGGGATTAGGATCGCTGGCTCATGGGGCTACAACCTCCAGTGCATTAATTGGCTGTATCATTGGCGGTTAAATATCCGGTTATTTTGCGTCAAGGTTTGGGCGGAAAAAATCGCTGATTGCTGCGGCTGTATTATTTTTCTTATCTGCCTTAGGCTCCGCTTTTCCTGAATTTTTATTTTTCAATAAAGGGGAACCGACCATCTCGTTATTATTGACGTTTAATCTTTATCGCATCATTGGCGGAATTGGGGTTGGGCTGGCGTCAGCCATTGTTCCCATGTATATCGGCGAAATTGCACCTGCCGATATCCGCGGACGCCTGGTTTCATTCAATCAGTTTATGATCATTTTCGGGATGCTTGTCGTGTACTTTGTAAACTGGGGCATTGCCAGCGGCCGTCCATTGGAATGGATCAATGATGTTGGCTGGAGGTACATGTTTGCTTCGGAAGCCATTCCGGCCCTTGCCTTTGGTCTGCTGCTGCTCCTTGTTCCGGAGACACCCCGATACCTGGCCATTAAAAATCATGATGATAAAGCTTTAGCAGTGCTTACGAAAATTAATGGTGCAAGAGAGGCTAAAACGATCCAGGGTGAAATCAAAAAATCGGTAGCAGCCTCAGCCAATGTTCCAGCAGAAAAGCTGTTTGCATACGGAAAATTAGTGATTGTGATAGGAATTCTGCTGTCTGTATTCCAGCAATTTGTCGGAATCAACGTTGCTTTGTATTATGCACCGCGAATTTTCGAAAGCATGGGAGCAGCAAAGGATGCCTCGATGCTGCAGACGATTGTTATGGGTGTCATAAATGTCATCTTTACAGTTGTGGCCATTTTAACTGTAGATAAATGGGGGCGCAAGCCATTATTGATCACAGGTTCCATTGGCATGGCGATCGGGATGTTTGGTGTTGCAGGAATGGCTTTTTCCAATTTAATCGGAATGGGAACGTTAATTTTTATTATCGTTTACACAGCGTCTTTCATGATGTCATGGGGGCCGATCTGCTGGGTATTGATCTCGGAAATTTTCCCGAACAAAATCCGCGGACAGGCAGTTGCGGTAGCTGTTGCTGCACAATGGGCTGCAAACTATTTCATTTCATCGACTTATCCGATGATGATGGAATTCAGCGGCGGCTTAACTTACGGCTTCTATGGACTGATGAGTGTTCTTTCAGCCACTTTTGTATGGAAGTTCGTACCTGAAACGAAAGGGAAAACTCTTGAGAACATGGAGAGTATTTGGAAAAAAACTGCCTAATGGAGTCCTTTGGCAGTTTTCTATTAAACAATGAAAAAGACTGTCCCTTCTGAATGTGATATTCAGTAGGGACAGTCTTTTTTCTGCTAGATGCTGCTTATATCATTTTCTTCACTAGGGCAAAAAAACGCTTGAATGTTCATGGAACATCTCAAGCGTTTTTCTTATGATCTTCTATAAAGCTCTTAATTTTATAAACCACTTCCGTTCCAATATGCATTTCAACTTCTCTAACTTTCTTCGGGATCAGTTTCTCTTCAACCCCAATTATTTGATAAAACTCTATTAAAACCTGATGATCCTGAAATAGGTTTTTGCCAATTTCTAAACCTTGTTCTGTCAGTTTGACAGTTCCATAGGGCTGAAAATGAATGTAACCGTCTGATTTTAGCTTTCCGGCCATTTTAGATGCAGCTGAAACGGTGACTCTCAATACCTTTGCAATGCCGGAGATGGTCGCATGCCCATGTGCTTCCTGTAATAGATAAATCTCGAGAAGATATCTCTTTGAACTAATGGGGATCACATGATTCACCTGCTTGCTGGAATTGTGAACTTTATTACCTGGTCAAGCCTTCTTTAATGGTTTTAATATTCCATTCCATCATCGAGATGTACGTATCTCCGTCTTCACCCGGCTTTGCCAGAGAGTCTGTAAACACTTTTCCCATGATTGGAACATTGGTTTCATCGGATACAGCTTCCATGCTTCTTGCATCAATGCTTGTTTCCAGGAATAGTCCTGTAATTGCTTTTTCATTAATAATATCCACAATTCTTGTAATTTGCTCCGGTGTTCCCTGGTTTTCCTGATTGATTTCCCAGATGTATTCTGCCTGGAATCCGTAGGCTTCGCTGAAATATTTAAAAGCACCCTCACTTGTTACGAGAACACGTTCGTTTTCTGGAATTTCATTAAATTGTTCCACCGCTTTATCATGCAGCTCCTGAAGCTTTGCAATATATTCTTCCGCGTTTTTTTCGTAAACCTCTTTGTTGTCCGGGTCTGCTTTGATAAGTCCATCTCTGGCATTTTCCGCGTATTTGATCCCATTTCTAATGTCCAGCCATGCATGGGGGTCTTCTTCACTTTCTTTGCCCTTTGTGGTTAGGTGCATGGCATCAACGCCTTTGCTCATCAGAAAGACTGGCGCATCTTCACCGTCTTTTCCGGCAGTTTCCATCAGCTTATTGAACCATGAGTTGCCTGCTTCCAGATTCAGCCCGTTGTAAAATACAGCGTCTGCATCGGTTGTTTTTTGCACATCTTCAGGAAGCGGGTCATATTCGTGGGGATTGGAACCAATGGGCGCTAAACTATGAATCTCAACCAAATCCCCGCCTACATTTTTAACAATGTCATACACAATCGAATAGGTAGTGACAACTTGAATTTTTCCATCTTCATTTGCTGATGTGCTGCTTTTTCCGCTGCTGCAGGCAGACAGGAATAACACAGAAAGAAGGGATGCAGCTAATAATAGAAAGCCTTTTTTAATCATAGTCTTACCTCCTGAAAATTTGATTTTATGAAAATTAAACTAATGAAGCTCTCTTTTTCTTTACTTTCAGCGTTTTCCATATTAGCCCATGCTTTGGCGAGAATAGGAAAACGAGAATGAAAATAGCAGTGGATGATATGACGATCGTTGCTCCTGAAGCTAAGTTGTAGGTGAAGCTAAAGTAAAGTCCCACGATGGATGAAATCACACCAATGCCAGAGGCAAGGAAAATCATCATCCACAGCCGCTCGGTTAAGAGATAAGCTGCCGCTGCAGGGGTGATCAGCATGGCAACAACCAGGACGATACCAACAGTCTGGAGGGAAGCAACGGTCACCATTGTCAAGAGAGTCATTAGGAAATAATGAATGAAACGAACTGGCAGTCCGTAAGCGGCTCCCATTGTTTCATCAAACGATGTGACCAATAATTCTTTGTAAAAGAGGTATACAGCCACCAATACAACCAGGCTGATGCCTAGTGTGATCCACATGTCTGATAATCTTACTGCCAGTACATTGCCAAATAAAATATGGTATAGATCTGTACTGCTTTTTAACATGGTAATAATAATGATTCCTGAAGCAAATGCCGCTGTAAACATAATTCCAATCGAGGTATCATGCTTAATCCGGCTGTTTTGGGATACAAAACCAATGGCGATAGCTGTAATCACGCCGCTTATGACTGCGCCAAAGAAGAAGTTAATTCCCAGCATATATGAAATAGCCACTCCCGGAAGAACAGCATGTGATATGGCATCTCCCATGAGAGCCATTCCTCTCAGGATGATAAAGCACCCGATGACTCCACAGATAATTCCAACCATAACCGAGGTTAATAACGCTTTTTGCAGAAATCCATATTGCATGACCGCTTCAATAAAAGCCATTATAACGACACCCCAATCTCATTCATAAAAGCAAAATGCCCCTTGTATGCTTTTGCAATTACTTCAGGTTTAAACACTTCTTCAACGGTCCCAAAACTGATCAATTCCTTATTTAGGAGAATTAGCTGATTGAAATAATCATTTGCTTTACTTAAATCATGGTGTACGACAATCACTGTTTTTCCCTGTCTGCAGAGCTCCTTCAAAATGTTCACAATAGTTTCCTCGCTGGATACATCAACTCCAACAAATGGCTCATCCAGAAAGAACAAATCCGCTTTTTGGGCTAGTGCTCTCGCAAGAAAAACTCTCTGCTGCTGGCCGCCTGACAGTTCCCCGATCTGCCTTCTGCTGAACTCCTGCATCCCAACTCGCTGAAGACATTCCATGGCCCACTCTTTATCCTTTTTCTTTGGACGGCGGAACAGTTTTAAATGGGGGTAGGTCCCAATAAGAACCGCATCCAGCACAGTGATGGGGAAATCCCAGTCAATGTCATTCCTTTGCGGGACATAGGCGATACTTTTGCGTACTTCAGCAATGGGTTTTCCCAGCACTTTTACTGCCCCTTTATCTTTTGGTATGAGATTTAGCATTGCCTTTAAAAAAGTCGATTTTCCTGCGCCGTTCGGCCCGATAATTCCTACCAGATTTCCTGTATTAACAGAAAGGCTGACTCCTGTCACCGCTTCATTTCCGAAATAGGAAACATGCAAATCCTCTATGCTGATTGCTGGATCCTTCATCATTTTATCCCCCTTTATTTCCCATATTTAAATTAACCCAAATTAATTGTTTATGTGCAATTATACGTCACATGGACAAGATTTATGGTTTTGTTAAAAAGTTTTGCCTTAATGCAAATTATATGCGATTGCTAAACAATGTCAACACTAAATAATTATTTTTACAGAAAGTTTAATGTTGGCAATAAAATAGGAGAATTATGAAAT
Source organism: Cytobacillus sp. (assembly GCF_964223445.1). NCBI lineage: Bacteria > Bacillati > Bacillota > Bacilli > Caryophanales > Bacillaceae > Cytobacillus > Cytobacillus sp. The sequence goes on along the minus strand of NZ_CAXQGS010000066.1, from coordinate 22,179 downwards.
CAGGCTCTGGCATTCAATTTGATTAATGGTAAAATTAGGGGTGTTATACTATCTGTAGCAGATTATAGATTGTAATTTTGCAAATATATGAAACTTTTTACCCTTTTTGATCGTTTAATTAGTATAAGGCGGGATAGGTGCTTATGATCGATGATGTGTGGACAGCCCTGATGGTTATGATCTTTTCCTACGCATTGGGAAGCGTAACCGGGGCTTATTATGTGGTTAAATACATAGCAAAAGAGGATATAAGAAAAAAGGGGAGCGGGAATGTAGGTGCTACCAATGCAGGCAGAGCTATCGGCAAGAAGGGGTTCCTGCTCACAATAGCAATAGATGCTGTAAAGGCATGGGCCGCTTTATATGTAACTGGACTTATGTTTGAAGGTGAGGGTTTATTAATCCTTAGCGCAGTTTGTGTGCTTATTGGCCATTTATTTCCCATTCAGCTGGGCTTTCACGGGGGAAAAGGAGTGGTGGTCTACTTGGCTTCCGCTTTGTTTTTGGAGCCCATGACAATAGCGATAATGGCTATCACGATGGGAATTGCCTATGCAGTTCTCCGGAAGTATACACGATCAGGTTTTATCGCCATGGCTTCGATTCCCATAACAGCCTGGGTGATTGGTGATTCATTCATCATTTCTGCAGGTCTTTTGCTTCTGCTTTTGATTGTTCTCATTTCCCATACCCATTTCATCATGCCTAAACATAGGAGGTAAACTGTGAATATTATCTGCAAAATCGCAACCGAACCTGATGAATTAGAACAAATTCATCAGCTGAACTACCAGACATTTGTGGAAGAAATTCCTCAGCATAAGCAAAATGAAGATCAGCATTTAATCGATAAATTTCATGAAGAAAATACATATGTCATTGCCAAGTCTGGCGAGGAAGTTGCCGGAATGATCGCGATCCGCGCCAAAAGGCCATTTTCGCTTGATTATAAACTTCCTAATCTCGAAGAATACTTGCCAGTTAAGGGAGAATTTTGTGAGATCCGCTTGCTGTCAGTCAAAAAAGAGTATCGCAGCACCCGTGTTTTTTATCAGCTTTGTGAAAGGCTTGTAGAGCTTTGCCTTGAAAAAAATTATACGATGGCGCTTATATCCGGCACAGTCACACAGCTGAAATTGTATAAGCGGATGGGGTTTCTGCCTTTTGGTCCTCTGACAGGAGAGGAAGGAGCCCGGTTTCAGCCCATGTATTTAACAAAAGAGAATTTCGAACGTTCAACGAAAGCCTTTGAACGCTTAATGGCCAGAAATTCAGCACCTGCCGATCAGCATTCATTTTTGCCGGGTCCTGTGCCCATTCATGCAAAAGTGAAAAGGGCTTTTTCCAAAGAAGCCGTATCTCATCGCAATCTTGATTTTATACTCGGTTTGAAAGACTTGCGTTCTCAATTATGCAAGATAACAAATGCCTCTCATGCAGAAGTTGTTGTTGGCACAGGAACACTTTCCAATGATCTGGTGGCAGCACAGCTGAAAAACATGGAGGGGGATGGGCTGATCCTGGCCAATGGCGAATTTGGCTTTCGTCTAATTGATCATGCAAGAAGGTTTCAATTATCTTTTCAAACCATTGAAAAAGAGTGGAATGAACCGATTACCCGCGAAGAAATAGCCTGCATGCTGAAAGAAAACCCCTCTATAAAATGGGTATGGACGGTGCATTGTGAAACGTCAACCGGGTATGTATTCGATATCAGCGGCATTCAGGAGCTATGCGGGGAGCATGATGCCGAGCTTTGTGTGGATGCTTGCAGCACGGCCGGTATTTTGCCGATGAACCTTAAGAATATTTATTTTGCATCGACCGTCAGCGGAAAGGGATTTGGTTCCTATCCGGGTCTGGCAATCGTATTCCATCGTGACAAGATTAATGGCAACAGCGCAGTTCCAAGATATCTGGACTTAAAGATGTACGAAGAAAATCAAAGCATTCCATACACCCATTCTTCCAATCTGGTCAGCGCATTAAAGGAGAGTATAAAGCTGATAGATTATGAGAAATTAAATCAATTGGCTGGAAAAGCAAGGAAGAAGCTGGAAGACAGCGGTTTTTCCGTTCTTGGAGACGACGATTATTCCCCTGGCATCCTGACGATCTGTCTGCCGCAGAGCAATTCCAGCAGGGAGTTTGGAGACGCATGCAAACAGAAAGGAATTCTCCTAAGCTATGAAAGCAGGTACCTGCTTGATAGAAATTGGGTTCAGGTGGCTCTTATGGGGGCGCAGGATGAGCAGAAGGTCATGTCATCCCTCGAAATAATGACAGGTATTTTAGAAAAAAAAAATGAAAAGCGGTATGATTATGAAGTTATTTAAAAGCCTTTCACCCATATGGTTTGCCGTCATTTTAATCTGGATTAAAACGATCATTGTTTCCTTTATCGGATTTAATCTGCATCCGGAGAACTGGACTGATATTTTATTTATGCTTTTGAGCCCGATTGGGGCCATAATGGCCATTCTTGGAGTTAATATTTATTTTAAGCGGAAGGTGAAACCGGCAGCCATATGTTCAACGATGGTGATTTTGACGGGCATTCTTTTCGGGGATTTGCTTTATTATCGATTTTATACTGATTTTGTAACCGTACCGATTCTTTTTCAGTTTAAAAATGTGGGAGGGATTGGACCGAGCACACTTGAATTGATTAGCCCATGGGATCTTTTATTATTTGCTGATCTGGCCGTTTTTTGGCTTTTCTATATAAAACGGAAGCCTGTACATGAGCAAATCACAGCTAAATCAAAAAGATTTTACACGGCTGTCAGTGTGTTTTTTGTATTGATGACCATCATTCTCGGCATGGTGAAAGTGCCTCATTTATTTTCGGAATCATATAATCGCCAGCAGCTTGTTAAGCATATTGGCTTGTATCAGTATCATCTTTATGATATTGGCATCGCTGCATCATATCCGCTCAATCGCGCTTTTGCCAGTCCGTCCGACGCAGAAGCCTCAGCGGAGTATGTCCAATCACAAGAAGATAAGCCATCCGATTACTTTGGTGCGGCAAAAGGGATGAATGTCGTTCTCATCAGTATGGAGTCCACACAGAACTTTGTTATTAATCAGAAGGTGAATGGCCAGGAAATAACGCCATTCCTTAATTCACTGATTGAAGACAGCTTTTATTTCAGCAGTGTCTATGATCAGACAGCACAGGGGAAAACGTCCGACTCGGAATTCATGATCGATACAGGTCTTTATCCGTTATCGAGCGGATCGGCGTTTGTCAGAAAAACGGAAAACGCTTATCGAAGCCTGCCGCATATTCTATCTGATGAGAAGTATTACTCAGCCGTTTTCCATGGGAATGACGCTTCGTTCTGGAATCGGGAGGCCATGTATGATTCTCTGGGGTATAATCGTTATTTTTCAAAAGCCGATTATTTGGTCACAGAAGAGAACTCAGTGAACTACGGCATAAAGGACATCCCATTTTTCCAGCAGTCCATTCAGCATCTGGAAAAACTGCAAAAGCCTTTCTATGCCAGGTTTATCACATTGACAAACCATTTCCCATTTTTGCTGGAGGAGGACGATCAGTTCATTTCTGAAGCCAGCACCAGTGAAATGGTCGTCAACCGCTATGTGACAACCGTTAGATACCAGGATGAAGCCATTAAAACATTCTTCCAGGACTTAAAAGCAAGCGGACTCTATGAAAATACAATGTTTGTATTGTACGGCGACCATTATGGCATCTCGGACAAATACGAACATGGCGTTCTGGAGCTGCTGGGGCAGGAAGATACCATTGTTAACCGCATGCAGCTGCAGAGTGTGCCGCTGATTATTCATGTGCCGGGAGTGGAAGGCAAAACGTTTTCGAACATTGGCGGGGAAGTCGATATCAGGGCAACAATCCTTCATCTGCTCGGCATTAGTGCTGAGGATAACTTCAGCTTCGGGCAAAACCTTTTTACAAGGGATCCTCATCATCCAGTTATTTTCCGGGATGGAAGCTTTATGTCTAAAGACTATTTTTACAAAGCCGGTAAATGCTTTAAAAGCGAATCGGAGGAAGAAACAGACATTAATAGCTGTGAACCACTGATGGATATCTCGAGAAAAGAGCTTGGGCTGTCTGATGACATTGTTCATGGGGATTTGATGAGGTTTATGGAATAAAATAGTGAATAAAGAGAGGATTGCATGGAATCCGTTTTTTAACGCTATGAGAAGTGATTAGTATTACTGGTATTTTAGGAAATGTATGATTCATTAAAGTGAATTCGCGTAATAATATTAAGGTGGTTCCAGCTATTTGCTGGAACCATTTTCTATGCAGTTTCGCGAAAAAACTTCATATGCTTTTTTTACTTAATTGATTCTACGGTAAGAATATTGTGGGGTTTTTTTAAGAAAGAACTGAGCCACACAAGAGGATTTTCTAATTCAAAAAAATGAATCTTTCCCTTATTAAAAAATAGATATCTTCATCAGGGTGCTAATACAAGCATTCTTTCAAAGAATGCATATTTTAATGTAAATGGGACAAGGAGGTGATTTAGATGTCATGTGGAAGAAGAAGATTTGATGATGTAGCAGGTGCATTTGATCGTGATGACAGAAGAAGAGAAATTGAAGTTGATAATGTATTAATCCGTGCGAATAGGGTTATTGTTGTCGAGGATGATAGAAAAGATCGCAGAAGAAGTGATGATGATAGAAGACGCAGAAATAGGTGTCCATGGTAAACTGAATTTAAAGGTTTGATTAAAGACTGTTGAGAATTTTCTTTCTCAACAGTCTTTTCATAGATATTTAGTCCAGCATAGAAGAAATGGATCGATAGATGCGTTTGATTGTTTCCATATGCATCGCTTCATGATAAAATCCAAACAGAAATGCCTCTCCAGTTGTGTGAAAAGTTATTCCGCCGCGGTTTGTAAATGGTCTGGGCAGTTTTTGATGAAGACGTCCATGAAGAAATGTCTGTATTCTGGGTTTTTGTTCAGATAAGACAGATGAAATTTCATCAAATGAAGGCGGTGTTTCGGTCCAATCTGCAGGCTTTGTTCCAGCGCCAAATAACCGTTCATAGTTCAGCGGGACGTTCATTTCTTCACCGGATATTCCAAATACCAGCTTTTCCTGCACAAATGCAATGTGACCGAAATTCCAGCGGATACTATTGTTGAATCCTTCGGGAATGATATCAGATTTTTCTTCAGGAATACTTTTGATCGATTTTTCAGTTATGCCCCGCACTGTTTCCATATGGTGAAAAATAGTCTGTTCCAAATAAACTCACCCTCCATATTCATGCTCACTGCATAAAGTTCTAGACTTCCACTTCATTTTCCTACATTTATATTTATTTTTATCTAAAAGTGCTATGAATGAAAATTATTCCATTAGCCATAAGTCTCAAGCCCTAGAAGCATATACAGCGCTGGCTTCTTAATCTATAGACCGTGTTTCTTTATTATAAAAATATAATCATAATTTTGATAAGGAGATACGTTATGTCTAATCAAAAAATCTATATACTCCTTACGGATACCGGAACGTTATTTACCCGGCTTATTAAGCTTTACACAAGAAAGCCGTATAATCATGCATCTATCTCACTTGATCCTGAATTAAAAGAAGTATACAGTTTTGGCAGAAAAACGGCGAAAAATCCATTCATAGGCGGTTTTGTTAAAGAAAATATCCGGGGAGAATTTTTTTGTGACTCAAGATGTACGATCATTAGCTGTTCTGTTACAGATGCACAGCAGAATAAGCTTAAAGCATTCATAAATAAGATAGAAACTGAAAAAGACAATTACGGCTATAATCTGCTGGGGCTTTTTGCAATCATGTTTAATAAACAGCTCTCAAGAAATAATGCTTTTTTCTGCTCACAATTTGTAGCAACTGTCCTGCAGAGGTGTGAAATTGTTCATTTTACTAAACCGCCGTCGCTGATTATACCGCATGAGTTTATGGAAATGGAAGATTTCCATGTTGTATATCAGGGAAACCTGAAAGAGTATTTTTTGAATATAGACAGCCGGACATTAGAAATAAACACATATATTTCAGCCCCCGGGCAGGAACAGTTCGGACAATCAATGGCCATTTCCTGATGTGCTGCAATTAATTTCGATTCTTTTTATACGCTAAAGGTGTCATATTCATAGACTTGCGGAATTTTTCTATAAAGTAACTGCTGCTGTTGAATCCTACTTTAAAAGCAACTTCTGTGACATTGGAGTCTCTTTCTTGCAGCAGGGGGAGACTTTTTTGGATGCGATAATGAATCAAGTAGTTAATGGGTGTCGTCTTTAAGATTTTTTTAAAGTATCTGCAGCATTCGGAATTGTTCAGCCTGCCAGCTTTGGCGATATCAGCAAGCGTGACTTTTTCAGCGAAATGCTGATGGATCCAATTCAGCATTTCCTTCATCCGCTTATGTTTTTCCACTTCAGTCTGGCTGTATTCCAATTGGAATCCGTTTCTGATTAACTGCTGCCAAATGAATGTCAGCAGACTGGTTATGTTAATCTCGTAAAATGGAGAATTGTCATTAATTAATTTCTTGATTTCCATCATGCTTTCTAATATGCTTTTTCCCCAATCCTCGCTGGGTTTCAGGATGATGTATGGGAGATTTGTTGCTGATATATATGGAAAAATATAGCTGCTGTATAATTCCTCTGGAAGCAGGAAATGAGGGGAGACATTTAAACAAATATATACGCAATCTCCGCTAACATCCTCGGCCGAATGGAGACATCCGCTATTGATGAAAATGCCCTCACCTTCTTTAACCGCCAATTTCTCCTCATTTATATGGACCATAGCATCGCCTTTTACTGACAGGATAAATTGAATCTCCTCATGCCAGTGCAAAGGGATTTTACCTTGTATATTATCTGCAATCTTCGTTTCGTAGCAGGCGACAGGCAGCACCACTGTCCTGTGGCTGGTAAGCTCTTGCAGGCTTTCATCCACTTTAAAATCTTTAATCTGCAAAATGCCACCTCAATATAGTTATATTTTTTTATTGTATTTAGCTATTTTTATCACAGCATTTGGCTTATTATAACACTATTATTATATTTAAGGTGGAATTTACATGAGGGGTCGTTCAAGGAGTACCGGTTTATTGCTTGTTATTTTTGGAGCTTCATTTTGGGGTGTTGGCGGAACAGTTGCGCAAAAGCTTTTTCAGGAATTTGGAATCTCTGTTGATTGGCTTGTTACTGCCCGTCTGCTGACAGCAGGTGTTCTTCTGTTAGCCGTTCAATTTCTGCTGAAAGACCGCTCACAGGTATTTGGAGTCTGGAAAAATAAAAAGGCAGCCATCATGCTCTTGATCTTTGGTCTCGCAGGAATGCTAGCCGTGCAGTATACCTATATGGCATCCATCCATCATGGCAATGCGGCTGTTGCCACACTGCTTCAATATCTGGCACCTGCTATGATTATCATTTACCTGGTTTTACGGAAACAAACGGTGTTTTCAAGACAGGATTTTGTAACAATTTCCCTTGCCCTGTCAGGCTGCTTCTTTCTTTTGACCAACGGTTCTGTTTCTCAGCTGTCCGTACCGGCACCGGCAATTGTCTGGGGAGTTCTATCTGGTGTGGCACTGGCGTTTTATACTTTGTATGCCGTCCCGCTGCTGAAGGAATATGATTCCCTTGTCGTGGTTGGATGGGCGATGGTCATTGGCGGATCTGCATTGAGTTTCATCCATCCCCCATGGCAAATGGATTTCGGCAGCTTATCGGCTGAAGCATTCCTGTATTTGGTTTTCGTAATTATTTTTGGAACAATGCTTGCGTTCTGGTTCTATATTGAAAGTCTCCAAACCCTTTCTCCAACGGAAACCAGTCTATTAAGCAGCCTGGAGCCCCTCGCTGCAGTATTTACTACTGTTATCTGGCTCAATGAACCATTCGGCATGTTTCAATGGGCGGGTACAGCCTGTATCTTTGGAATGATTCTGCTGCTGGCTATGAGTAAAAAGGAACCTGCAAAGAACAGTGATTGTCCTGAGAACGAAGAACCGTTAAGAGTAAGCTGATAACCAGCCCCTATAGAAGGGGCTGGTTTTTTCATACTTAGGCTGTGGGTAAAATCTGATGTTGGACATGGATACAATTTCGCTCATAAAATAGGGTTCCCGCTCATAACCCGAGGATAATCGCTCATAAAATAGGATTTTCGCTCATAACCCGAGGAAAATCGCTTATAAAATATGGTTTTCGCTCATAACCCGAGGAAAATCGCGCATAAAATAGCATTTCCGCTCATAACCCGAAGAAAATCGCTCATAACCTTTATAATTTAATTCTTAATAAATTCTCCTCTATAATTTTGCTCACACTAAGCATTATATTTTCCTAAATTTATTTCGGTTGTTAAAATAAAATCAATTCTTCATGAAGGAGATAATAAAATGACAAATATACAAATACCTGTTTCTGTTTTGAATCTTGCCCCAATACGAGAGGGGAAGGAAAGCAGACAGGCGATCGAGGATCTGGTTGATCTGGCTCAGGCAACAGAGGAGATGGGCTACAAACGCTATTGGATTGCGGAGCATCATAATACTCCGACACTGGTCAGTTCTGCCACTGCTATACTTATAAAGCATGCATTGGAACATACAAAAACCATTCGAATCGGCTCCGGCGGAATTATGCTGCCTAACCATGCACCATTAGTTGTTGCCGAGCAGTTCGGAACGATGGCGACCATTTATCCGGATCGTGTCGATCTTGGTCTTGGAAGGGCACCTGGTACGGATATGATGACGGCTAATGCGCTTCGCCGCTCGAAAAATGATTCTGTTTATACATTCCCGGAAGATGTGAAGCAGCTGCTGACATACTTTGGTCCATTAGAGGAGCAAAGTTATGTAAAAGCACACCCGGGAGTGGAAACGAACATTCCAATTTATATTCTTGGCTCTTCGACAGATTCTGCCTATTTGGCTGCTGAGCTGGGGCTTCCTTATGTATTTGCCTCACACTTTGCGCCAAGATGGATGGAGGATGCCATCCGGATCTACCGTGCCAACTTTAAGCCTTCTAAGTATCTCGATAAACCATATATGATGGTTTGCTTAAATGTCATTGCAGCGGAAACGGATGAGGAAGCCGAATTCTTATCAACCACGATGAAGCAGTTCTTCTTGAATGTTGTCAGAGGAACTTCCATGAAATTGAGCCCGCCAGTTGAGGACTTGGATTCGATCTGGAACCCAATGGAGAAGGAAGCGGCAGAGGGAATGTCAAGCGTGACCTTTATGGGGAGCAAAGAAACAGTCAAAGGGCAGCTGGAACAGTTCCAGGATATGTACAATGTTGACGAAATCATGGCGGTTTCTTATATCTATGATGAAGAAAAACAAAAACGATCATATGAAATATTCAAAGAAATTACAGACGGCAAATGAGCGGGGAAATTATTCCCCGCTTTTTTCATTTAATATTTGTTAAAGTTTTAAACTTCGATAACTGTCTAGTACAAGCAGCATGCCCCCTTTAGGTGTCGGGGCGGGCAAGGCGCTTTGCGCTTTTCGTATTTCTCGGGAAAGCGCAGGATTAGACTTTTCTTGCGCTGAAAGGTCGGAAAATGGCTCTTTATGGCGAAATGGATACGCTTACATAAAAAAACAAAAAAACTGCATTGAGAGCTCTATAAAAATTTCTTTAAACATGGTATTTGAATGGATGTTTGAATGAATGAAGTGGAAGCCTAATCACATCAGTAATAATTCCTGTACCGTTCAGCAGCATTTTAGCTGATTTAAAGGGTGAATAAAATGTGGAAAGCTATCGTTTCCCATCTTCCTGATTGGGAGATTCTCTTCCAGAGTTTTGCAGTGCTAATTGTACCTTTAGGGATTTCAGCATTATTTCGCAAAATCGGGCCTTCAAAGGATGGTTCTTTAAAATGAAAATTTACCAGATAAAAAAGAAACCACTAAAAAACAGCATCAGGAAACATGGCGGGATAAATGAAGGTGAAACTGCTTATAGCCTTTCTGGTGATATTCATAAAGATCTGGAAGTATTCGAAAAGGAGATTGGCCATAATTCAGACGTTCATTTTCGGGAGTTTAATATTGGGCTGACGAGTATTCGGGGTGCACTAATCTTTATTGACGGCCTTTCAGATAAAGAGCTGATTGATAAACATATCATGAAGTCGCTAATGCAGGATTTTACAGATACACAGCATTATGGCAGCCATGAGGTAAATGAGAAATTCACAGTCGATTATATAAAAAATCATATTCTATCCCTCAGTGATATTTATACTGCCTCTATTATAAAAGAAACGGTACCGCAAATCTTAAAGGGCTCTGCTGTACTTCTCCTGGATGGATCCTCAAAAATGCTTATATTGGGTACCGCAAAGGGGAAAACACGAAATATTGAAGAGCCTGTTTCCGAGCAGGCTGTCAGAGGGCCGCGTGAAGGCTTCACAGAAAATCTTAGTGATAATACAGCTCTATTAAGGAGAAATGGAGGAACGGAAAAGCTGATATTCACAAAGTTTATAGTCGGAAAGCGCTCAAAAAAGGACCTTATTGTTGCTTATATTGAAGATATTGCAAATCCATCAATAGTTGAGGAAGTAAAATCGAGAATCAGGGAAATTGACATCGACAATGTGATGGAATCAGGGTATGTAGAACAGCTTATTGAGGATAATTACATTAGTCCATTTCCCCAGGTGCAGAATACTGAACGGCCTGACAGGGTAAATGCTGCTTTAATGGAAGGGAGAGTGGCCATTTTGCTGGATGGCACCCCATTTGCACTCCTGGTTCCTGTAACATTCAGCATGATGCTTCAAGCCTCTGAGGATTATTATGAACGCTGGATTTCCGGCTCGCTCATCCGATTATTGCGTTTTATTGCTATCTTTATATCTCTTTTTGGACCTGCGCTGTACATATCTTTTGTCTCGTTCCACCAGGGACTGATCCCGACTAAATTAGCGATGTCCATTATCGGCACCAGGGACGGGGTTCCTTTTCCTTCTATAATAGAAGCTCTGATTATGGAAGTGGCAATAGAAATTCTTCGTGAGGCCGGGCTGAGGCTGCCAAAGCCAATTGGCCCTGCAATCGGCATTGTCGGCGCTTTAATTATTGGGGAAGCAGCAGTTTCAGCAGGAATCGTAAGCCCAATTATGGTCATTGTTGTTGCGGTTACCGCCATTTCATCTTTTGCTATTCCTGAATATAGCTTAGGGATTTCTCTGCGCTATCTTCGTTTTGCCTGCATGTTTTTTGCTGCTGTTTTTGGTTTATATGGAGTTATTTTGTTTTTCCTTTTTATCAGCAGTCATTTAGTCAAGCTCAAGAGTTTTGGTGTCCCCTTTATCAGTCTGGCCGTTCCTTACCGGCTTAGTGACTGGAAGGACTTTATCGTACGATTCCCTTTAAAAGTATTGAAAGAAAGGCCAAGTATGTTTCATCCAAAAGATCCGACTCGGAAAAGATAGACTATTTCACAGGAGGTTATCCGCTTGAAAATCGGTTCAAAGGAGAAGCTTTCAAGTCTTCAAGCAGCTGTCATCCTGGTTAATTATATTCTTGCTGCAGGCATACTTACCTTACCGCGATCATCAGCAGAAAAATTGAAATCGCCTGATGTTTGGATAACAGTAATTCTAGGCGGTCTATTAGCAATGGGATCAGGGGTAATAATCGCGAAGCTTAGCCAAAGGTATCCTGGCAGGACCATTTATAAATATAGTCAGGAAATAGCAGGCAAATGGATCGGCAGTTTCCTCAGTCTGGTCATGGTCATTTATTTCTTTAGCCTTGCTGCCTATGAAGTAAGGGTACTTTCAGAGGTAACAAGTTTATTTTTGCTTGAAGGCACCCCTATTTGGGCGATCATTATGCCATTTATGTGGATAGGCCTTTATCTCATCGTCGGGGGCATTGACCCAATTGCCCGTTTATTTGAACTGATTCTTCCGATTACCGTAATCATTTTTCTAATTGTCATCAGCATGAGTATGGGAATCTTTGAACTTGATAATCTCCGTCCGGTTTTAGGTTCAGGAATAACTCCTATTATAAAAGGTGTGAGTACGACAGTTGTCGCTTTCTTAGGAATCGAGATTATGCTTGTCATTGTCGCTTTTATGGATAAGCCATCACAGGCAGTGAAGGTAGTCTTAGTTGGCACAGGAACTTCAATGTGCTTTTATTTGATTACAGTGGTTATGGTTATTGGAGCACTGTCTGTGGATGGCGTCTTAACGAAAACCTGGCCAACGATAGATCTGATCCGAAGTTTTGAAATCCAAGGGCTCATTTTTGAAAGATTTGAGTCTTTATTGCTGACTATTTGGATCATGCAGATCTTTACAACCTTTACTATCACCTTTTATGCAGCTTCGCTGGGTCTTTCTCAAATCTTTAAAAAGAAAATCGGACCATTTCAGTTTGGCCTGCTGCCTGTTATTTACCTCATAGGAATGATTCCTGCCAATATGAATGAAGTGTTTGCAATGGGCGATATGATTGGAAATACGGCTCTTTTATTATTTGGTGTTTTGCCCATCGCCTTGCTTATCATTTCAAAAATAAAGGGTGGTAAAGCATGAAACTGACTCAGAAAGTCCTGCTTTTTATACTGGTGGTTATATTTTTATCCGGCTGCTGGAGCAGCAAGGAAATCGAGGAGCTTGGACTTATAATAGGTACGGCCATTGACTTGGACAATGAAGGGGAATTTGAAGATCGCCAAAGAGGCATGACCAATGGTGATGTTTTCAAATTGACGAATCAGCTTATTACGGCAGAGACAGCCAATAATGCAATGAATGGCGGGCAATCACAAGTGAGGGCATATAAAAATATTACGGAAACAGGAGATGCGGTTCTCCCTGCTTTGAGAAATATGATTCTGCGAATTGACAAACGTGCTTTTGGAGAACATGCCAAAGTCATCGTTATTGGGGAGGAACTTGCCCGCAGCTATAATCTTGAACAGGTGCTCGATTTTTTTCGCAGAGAACAGGAGATGCGGCCAAGTACGCTAATTGTTATTGCCAAAGGCAGTGCAAGTAAAACCCTGGAATCTGCCGAGGCAACTGTTATTCCTGCAATCCAGGTTGTCGAAATGGTACAAGGTATGGAACGGACCACGAAAATCCTTACTCCCACGCCAATAGCCAAAATAGAAGGGCAGCTGAATTCAGGAAATAGCTTTCTCTTGCAGACAGTTGCGACAGAAAATAATGATAGAAAGCTTACAGGTGCTGCAATGATTGACGGAAATACGAAGACTCTCCGTGCATTCTTGAATGATCAGGAAACTGAAGGAGTATCCTGGATAACAGGGAAAGGGAAAGGCGGGCTTGTAAGGAGCTATGATGATGAAGCGCATCTGCCAATTGTATATGAGAGTTTATCGATGAAAAGTAAAATAAAACCCACTGTAAAAGGAGATTCGATTTCTTTCACGGTTAAAATTGAAACTGAAGGGCGTATAGGTGAGCATTGGGATATCAGTGGAAAAGCATTTGACAGCAAGTACATGAAAAGGGCGGAAAAAGCTGCAGAAAAAGAAATTGAGCGTCTGGTAAAAAATGTATTAGCGAAAACACAGGAAGAGTATAAAATGGATGTCATGGGATTTGGAAGAAGTCTTCAAATCAGTTATCCTCAAGTGTGGAATAAGGTTAAAAATAATTGGGATGAAACGTTTAGTGAGATTCCGGTTAAATTCAGCATTAACGTATCAATAAAAGAAATGGGGACATCAGGCTAAGTTGAAGGGCAGCTGCGGCTGAGTGCAGATGCCCTAATATGTTTCTATATTTTCTTCTCTATAAAGGGCAGGGTTGGCCGCAGTATTCAAACTCTGTGCAGACGCCCACAAATTCGCCAGAAAGCGCGGCATCATCTGCTGTGAAGGAATAATACCATATCTTGAAAAGTAAACAAACAGTTTCAAATAAATTCTAGCATTATTCGGCAGGTGTATTTCCCTGGCATAGTAATCATTTTCCGTGATGGTCGCAAAAGAACGTGTCTCAAATCCTGAAATAAACCGTGTGCTTTTACCTTTGTATTCATTTTGGATATAATGGATTTTTTTAATTATCGCGGGATCATCCGAACCATCATAATTGGCCATTCTTGCCTGTCGAAATGCAGGGACAGAAGACAGGTTATCTGATAAAGCAAAAGCGTGCCCGTATGCTTTATCATGTCCTTCGTATAACGGCCTGATTTGTATTTTCTCCATTAAATCCGCTAGGGGCAATTCCTCCTTCTTTAAATAGGGCGGCCTGAAGATCTGTCTGGAAAGCTTAAGCTCATCCAGTGAATCACAAACGAATGAAGTGAAAAAATACCACTGCCCATTGTCATCCACGCTGACATCATAATCCTGCCCATCTTTTTCGAGCCGGTAATCGATAAATCGGTCTTCACGGTCGAAAGTAAAATCTGATTGTTCTATTTCTGCCGGCCTGAATCCAACAGGAATCTGAACAGGTACACAAACCTCTGAGAAGTAATCATTTTTCATGCTGATACACACCTTACATTTTTTTTTAGTTTTCCCTGCTATAGAAAATACCCTGCAGATTTTTGGTCATGCCAAAAAGTTAGGATAAATTCCTTTAGTTAAATAAAAATAATAAAAACGAATGGAAAGGACATTGAGAATGAAAAAATGCATTTTTCTAGTCTTTAGTCTTGCATTAAACTGGCAATTCAATTGGATCTCTGTACATGCAGAAAACAATCCCCGCAATATTTATGAGGTAAAGCAGGGGGATACCCTGACATTAATTGCAAAAAAATATGGATCAACCGCAGGGGACTTGAAGCAATACAACGGTTTGCAGTCAGACAGGCTTTTAATAGGGCAAAAGCTCCGTGTTCCAATCATGTACAAAGTAGCACACGGAGATACACTATGGATGCTGGCGGAAAAATATGATTCAGCCGTGCCGATTATTAAGTCAGCAAATGGGCTATCATCCAGTTCCATAAATGCAGGGCAAAAGCTAAGGATTGTTCCCAGGAAATTGTCCATGAATGGAAAGTTTGTCCTCATGACAAGAGAGGAATTCCGGGATTGGATATTCAATCAGAAGTTCACGAGAAAAGTGGCTAAAGTTCAGCAGCATCACACTTATCAGCCTTCTTACAAACAGTTCAATGGTTCAAATCATTTTGCTTTAATGAAGGGAATGGAGGAGTATCATATAAGCGGCATGAAGTGGAGTATGATCAGCCAGCAGCTGACGACTTTCCCGGATGGAAAGGTGGCAGTGGGGAGGCCGTTCGATATAGCACCGGAAGGATCATTTGGACTTCAGAATAAAGAAGCTATGCACAAGATTGAAGCGGATGCGATAGCGATTGAAAATCTCGGGAATTTTGACGATAATCATATGACTGGTGAACAAAAAGAAACAATCGTGACAGTCACAGCTCTCCTGATGATGAAATATGGCCTGGCACCATCCATAGACAGCATCACCTATCATCATTGGTGGGATATTAACTCAGGTGAGCGGGTGCTGGACAGCAGTCATGGGCATGCTGTGAAAACCTGTCCCGGCACCGAATTCTTTGGCGGGAATTCGACTGCAAGCGCTAAGAATAATTTTTATCCTCTAATCAGGAAAAAAATGCAAGAAATCAGAGAAACATTGCACTAATATGAAAAACCCGCAGAATTTGGCGGGTTTTTCTCATCGCTTTTTCTTTTTCTTTTTATCATCTTCTGCTGCAAGCTTCGCTTTATTCACACTTTCAAGCTCTACCTGAATATGGATTTTTCTTTCCTCTACTGCCGTTACACTGGTCACTTTGCCTTTTCGTCCTTTGATCTTAACCTCTTCACCTTCATTTGGAACACTGTTGCGAAGCTGATTTAATAAAACATTTCTCCCATCAAGATAATACACCGTAAACACTCTCATCACACCTTTTTTCTATGGAATGTGGTACAAGTTATTGCACCTTTCCTATAAAATATAGAATTAGTGAATAAAATAGACCGATTATATTTATTTTTTTAAATAACAGTTGCGAACGTATGTTCTTTGTAGTAAAATCAATTTTGTAATAAATGTTAAGAAAAATGAAAAAATTAGGGGAGCTGATTAAGATGACAGTTAAAGTGATTCCATATTTAGTGATGGACGGAAATGCGACTGAAGCAATTGAATTTTACAGAGAGGCGCTGGAAGCGGAAGTTCTGTATAAGCAAACATTTGAGGAAGGGCCGGAAAACCCTGAATATCCACTTCCAGAAGATGCAAAGAACCGCATTATGCATGCAACTTTAAAGATTGGGGAGAACGAACTCATGTTTAGCGATACATTCCCTGGCCAGAGTCATCAAATAGGCAATCAGGTGACCATTTGCCTCTCTACATCAGATTCTCAAAAATCGAAGAAATTTTTTGAAGCACTGCAGCAGGACGGACAAGTGACGATGCCTCTTCAGGAAACATTTTTCAGCCCTGCATATGGCAGCGTAATCGACAAATTCGGAGTGAATTTTCAAATCTATACAGAAGGCGACCATTAATTAACTGTATGAGCCATTCTTTTATGGAGGAGAATCGGCTCTTCTTCTTGAACTTCGTGATATTTCTCAAGATAAAAAGAGAGGGAATTTTATGATTATAAAACCAAAAGAATACATTGTTAAAAAATTTTAACTATATTATAAGATCTGCTGTCGAGGAAGATGCAAAGGAACTATCTGCAGTAAGGGTGCAGATTGATGGAGAAACGGAGAACATGGACCGCGAAGCAGGCGAAGCATACATAGATGAAACTGATTTTAAGGAGTTAGTTAATAAAGATTCCATTAGTGGCCGGAATCTATTTTTGGTTGCTGAAGTGAATGGGAAAATTGCCGGCTTCTCCAGATGTGAAGGCAGCGAACTGAAAAGAAGCGGGCATAAAGTGGAATTTGGAGTATGTGTACTCAAGGAATTCTGGGGCTTTGCTATTGGAAAAAATCTTTTAGTTCAGTCTATTCAATGGGCGGACTCCAATCATATTAAGAAGATTACTTTAAATGTTCTTGAAACAAACGAGAAGGCGATTAAGCTTTATGAGCAAAATGGCTTCGAAATTGAAGGAATATTAAAAATGGATAAACAGCTGTCTGATGGCAGATATTACAGCACCATTGCAATGGGAAGGATTAATAACAAAACTCTAAGCTGAAAATTTTTGCTTGTATCAATGGAAGATGCGAACACTTGAAGGAGCAAAAGTATAAAGCACAGCGGACTCATCCCGAAGCATTTTGGTTCGCTGTTTTCTTGGCTATCAAATCCCAGTCTGCATTCTAATTCATTTTATCGGACCCCGGACTGCTTCCCATCATTTACACAACTCCGTACCCCTTATTTATTAATTGAATATAATTTAACATACGTCAGCTAAGGAGTATGTTATGGACAATCAACTAAAAGAGATCGTCGGAGCGACTTTAGCTGCGATCGGAACGATCATTTCAGCTGTCTCAACCATACCCGCAAAGTCAGAAAAAATGGAAAAACTCTTTGATGGCCTTGATATCGTGGGAAACAGCCTCCAAGGAACAGGTAACGCTCTTCAGGCGGATGGGCAAAGCGGACCGTCACTTGAAAAAGTCGGGAATGAGATACAGGCAATCGGAAACAGTACTGTCATCGCCGGATTAACTTTAGACTTAGAGGATGAAAATGAAGAGAAATTAGTGATCGCAGGAAACTGGCTTCAGGCTCTTGGCGGAGCGGCAGCACTTGGAGATGAATTTGAAGATCCCACTGCAGCCGGTCAGATTTTTAATATAAATGGCAATCTACTTCAATCGATTGGCAATTCCCTTCAGGCATATGGGGGCACGATAAATCTCAAGGAAAAAGAGCTGGGAGAATCGGGAGACAGCGCAAATAATATTATTGCCGTTGGAAGCTGGATTCAGGCTGTCGGCTCTGTTTTATCAGTAATTGGCCAGATTCAGGAGGAAAATCAGGAGATAACTTCTGATAGCACTTCTGAGAGCAGTGAAGAAAACAATGAAGCTGACTCAAAACCTTCTGTGTGGCTAAATGAAGAACTTCTTTAGAGAGGGGTAATCATGTATCTTGAAGGAGATGATCTATTAACTATCGGAGCGTATTTTTTGGTTGCGGGCACATTTATTTCTGCGATTGGTGAAACCATGAAGCCAGATGAAAACAATTTCAACAAAAAATTAATACGCGACGGAAACGGAGTCCAGGCAGTTGGCAATAGCCTGCAGGGATTTGGAAGAATAAGCGTGGCTGAAGGTAATGAAGAAGCTGCTAATTTATATGGAATTATCGGTAGCTTTACACAGGCAGGCGGCAATTCAATCAACACAGCTGCAAACAATATCGAAATTCAAAATCCATCAGTCTCTGTGTCAGGCTTTAATTCACTGGGCAGTACCATTCAATCGATGGGGGCAGCATTGGAAGCTGCGGGAGTGGCAAACGAGGAGAACAATATTCTCAGCAATCTCGAGACACTGGGCTACTCATTAATATCCGTATCGGCCATCCTTGACGCTTTAGGAATTCTTATAGAAGATGAAGAGAGCATACAAAAAAGACTGCTTCTGGCAGCAGGGGGATGGCTGGAATTCATTGGTGCTTCTCTGGGCGCTTATGTTATAATCCAGGCAGCTGATGAAACTGTATGATTTTGCTGCATTAATAAAGAAAATAACCTGTTATCATGATGATATCAGTTGATATGTGTCGAATAGCAAAATGCTAGCAGGTGATATTTTTGTGCTAATATGTCGAATTTATCGTTGATTATTCAAAAAACCTGGAATAACAATACTCCAGGCTTACGTACAGGTTTATTATACACCTTCAAACAAAACAGCAACCCCGACGCCTCCTCCGCTTCCAATGGCAGCTAATACATATTTGGAAGGAGATCTTCTTTGGACATCATGAAATAATTTTGTAACCATTACAGCACCTGAAGCTCCATAAGGATGGCCAATTGTTAGAGCGCCTCCATTAACATTCAGTTTTTCATATGGAATTGAGAGCTCATTGGAGCATGCAGCAATTTTTGAGGCGAATGCTTCATTAATTTCTATTAAATCAATATCGTCAATCGTTAAATAATTTCTTTCCAGGATCGCTTGTATTGCTGGGACAGGCGCAGATCCCGGATAGTTGGGGTGTACACCAGCTACTGCACTATCGGCAAAACGCAGAATGGGCCTGTATCCATTTTTAATAGCTGTTTCTTCTTCCATGACCAGCACAGCAGATGCCCCGTCATGGATGCCGCAGCTATTGGCTGCTGTTACAGTGCCATCCTTTTTAAATATAGGCTTTGCACGTTTAAGAAGAGTCTCCATTTTTCTTTTTCTAAAAAACTCTTCATCATGCAGATGGCTTCCAATTGGGATCATTTCCTCTGTCAGCAGTCCATTTTCAAAGGCCTTCCAGCTCCGTTCATAGCTCAATTGTGCGTATGTATCCTGACTTTCCCTTGATATGCTGTACATCTCGGCCACATTTTCCGCTGCTGCACCCATATCGGGGTCTCCGATTTTGTCCGGGGAGAATCGGGCCCTTTTGGAAAAGGGAGAGGTGCTGGCACTTTCCGTACCACCCGCTATATAACAAGTCCCTGCACCTCCCTGGATGGAATAGCATGCCAAGCGAATGGCTTCAAGACCCGCACTGCATTGCCTGTCCAGGGTTAAGCCCGGAACAGACAGAGGGAGTCCTGCTTCCAATGCTGACAAGCGTGCTACATTTCCGCCAGGTCCAACGACATTGCCCAAGATGACATCATCAATTTTTTCTTCTATACCTGCAGCCAGATAATTTAGAAGCGGAGCAGCGAGTTCATGAGGTTCATAGTCTTTAAGCATCCCATTTACTTTTCCGATAGGTGTTCTTTTTGCCTGTACAATCACTGCTTTCTTAATGGCTAATCACCTTACTTTCGATGGATTCCTTCAGCTGGGCACGTGCAATTTTTCCGCCGGCTGTGTAGGGCATTTCTTCAGTGAAGATCCATTTGCGCGGTACTTTGTAGGAGGCTAGATGTTTTTTGCATAGTCGCTTTAACTCAAGGACATCCGTTTTGCCTTTGATAACCGCAGCTGCAATTTGCCCCCAATATTGATCCTCCAGTCCAATCACAGCAGCCTCCTCGACATCCGGGTGCAAACTGATCACTTTTTCAATTTCTTCAGGAAAGATATTAATTGCCCCATATAAAATCATGTTCTTTTGCCTCCCGCTGATGTATAAATATCCTTCATCATCAACATAGCCCATATCATCAACGGTGGCCCATCCATCCTGATCCTTTATGGAATGGATTATTTCATTTGAAAGGTAACCATCGAAAATAAGTTCGCTTCTGACATATATTTTGCCAATTTCATAAGGAGCGAGCTTCCTGCTGTCTGTTCCTCTAATTTCGATTTCAACACCATGGCAGGGCTTTCCGACTGATCCTGCCTTATCCTCATCAGCAAGAAATGTTACATAGCTCAATTCACTCGCTCCATAAAATTCGATCATGGAGAGCTGGGGGAATATTTTGCTGATTTCCAGCTTCGACGTTTCATCCCATTTCGCACCTGAGGAAAAGATTTTTATCGGTTTATCTATGATTCTTTTTTCTCTTAAAATAGCTGAAACCATCGTCGGAACTGTATAAAGTGTGCTGATGGGCTGCTCCTCGATACATGAGAGAACCTGTGGTGCACTGAATTTTTCGAGCAGGTGAACCGTTCCGCCCGTACAGAGCGTACTTACCGCACCATACAAGAAATGAGAATGGATAAGTGCCCCTGGTATCAGTACGTGCTCTTTCTCATCCATCTTAAAATCATAATGGTTCACCTCGAAGCTGGCCGCCCAGGAACTATGGGAACGGATAAAAGCTTTTGGGCTTCCGGTCGTTCCTGAAGTAAATCCCATATAAAATGGGGAGTTAGTTTCTGAATCGATGTGAAAATTAGTGCTCTGACCGCAGATTTCCTCCAGGGCATCCTCCCAGATAAGCACGAAAGGGTGAAGGCGGGCAATCTGATCATAGTATTCTTTAACTGTGATCACGATAGCAGGGCTGGATATTTCGATTCGCTGGTTAAGTTCTTCGGCTTTCCATTTTAAGTCGAAAGGTACAGCTGTCCATCCAGCCATGGAGGCACCTATGAATAATTGCAGAAAAGGAATTCCATTTGGCAGCAGGATTGCTGCAGTTTTATTGGTTACAGATAGTGAATTAAGCCAGTTAGCAGTTTTGCTGAGATGAGAGCTCCATTCTTTATAGCTTAAAGTTTGGCTTTTTGAAATGATTGCGGCTTTTGATGGAGATTCTTCAGCGAGTTTTTGTATATTAGCTGTAATATTAGTCAACGGGTTGTTCCTCTCCTTATGGAAAAGGAGACACCTTAAAGTGTCTCCAGAGATTTAGAAAATTGCTTATTGATTATCGGATGCTTGAGCAGCCTGTAAACCAGGAATGAGGCGAGGGTTGCTTTTAACACATCTCCAGGGATATAAACAAGGCTTAATTTGATTGCATCAGCTAAAGGAATGTTCATCATAAATGCCTGTACCGGAATGCCAAATAGATAGATTAGGAATATTCCGGCAGTCAGGTTTATGAGCAGGATATTCATTAATTTTAAAGTTTTGAAGCGTGAAAGTAAATAGCCGATAAAAAATGCGGTAATCGGATAGGCAATCAAATACCCTGCACTTGGCCCGAAGAAAACCCCAATGCCTCCGCGGCCACCCGATAATAATGGTGCACCGGCAGCAACCAAGAGTAAAAACAATGCCATGCTGATTCCACCAAGCCTTGCGCCTAGAATACCGCCGGCCAAAAGGACTCCAAGTGTCTGCAAGGTAATCGGAACTGGTGTAAAAGATAGCATGATGGGAGGAACAAGACCAAGTGCTCCCATAACAGCCGCAAATAGTGCTACAAATGTCATCTCTTTAACTTTCATAATAACTCTCCAATACAGATTAATAGGTTAACTGGTTTTATTTTATGGTTTACATAAAAGTTTGTCAACCTGATATATAATGCAGTTTACACTTGTTTTTAGGAAGGACTGAAAAGGTGTTAACTAAATCTTAATGGACAATGAGTAAATGGATATAATATATTTTGATTATTCA
>NZ_CAXQGS010000065.1:0-26944 GCF_964223445.1 Cytobacillus sp. | reverse complement strand
CCCTCTTTGATGGGCAAGACGAATGATATCGTCTGTAAAATCAGGAGCAACAAAAGTGATATGAGCCCGTTCTCCATCAAGGGTTTTCGCTTTTCGAAAGGCAATCCTGCCGCCGCCTGCAATAACGATCTTTTTGTTGGTCAAATTAATGAATAACGGCTGCATTCACATACACCTCTCCATTCGCTTTTTCTGCGACTAGATTCTGGATGGCCACATGTCTTCCTATTGTATCAGTAAGGTTCACAGAGAATCCTGCTTTTATTTTCTTATTGACCTCTCTTACTACCTCACTTAATAAAAGCCCCGAGAATAATAGATAGGGTATGACGATGACCCTCCCGCTGGCCTCATTGCAAATGGAATCAAGTCCATCCTTGAAGGTCGGCGAAGCAGCTGCCAAATAGCAGACTTGCACATTCCTTACACCAAGCCGGCGGCTGATTCCCCTTTTGATTGAGTCAAAGGATTTAAGAATAGAAGGGTCACTGCTTCCTCTTCCCACAATTAAAATCGAATCATCAGAACGGATTAGCTCTCCGTCATCTGCTGCAAGCTCTGCGATTGCGTCAAGAATGCTGTCCTGGACGCCAAATGGATCTGCCATCCTTACAGTTATGGCCGGGTATTTTTTTATTAAAGGGGCAAGCTCTTCAGGGATATCCTGCTTAATGTGACCCGCTGCCAGCAAAAATAGAGGCATAATCATAATTTCTGCTGCTCCTTCTTGGACGCAGTATTCAAATCCAGCCTCAATGTCCGGCTCTGTTAATTCAAGGAAACAAAGCTTTTGTATAGGAGCGTCTACCTTTTTCATGACACTCCCGATAAAAAGATTTGCTTCAGCAGCGCCTTTTTTAGAACGTGTGCCATGGCCGATATATAGGACAGCTTTCATTTGGCGGCTCCTTTCCTTGATGGACTTTCTTATTCTGCTTAATCGTAAACTATCCATGCACCACAGGCAGATGAGGCGCAATTTCCTCTTCGAACCAGTTAATTTTGTGATGCATTTTTACAACTTCCCCAATGACAATCATGCTTGGATTGGTAATATTTGATTCTTTCACTTTGTTCTCAATATTAGCAAGCGTGCCCGTAACTGTCCGCTGTTCAGATAGAGTTCCCCAGTGTACGAGTGCGATTGGTGTTTGAGCGGATTTTCCGTTATGAATGAGATTTTTCACAATATTAGGCAAGTGGGAAACACCCATATACACACAAATCGTGTCTACTGCATGCGCCAGGTGGGCCCACTGGTGTTCGGCTTCTTCGTTTCCGGCCTGATGTCCAGTGACAAAAGCGAAACTTTTGCTTAAGGTACGGTGTGTTACAGGAATCCCCGCATAAGCAGATGCCGCGATTCCTGCAGTGACTCCAGGCACAATTTCAAATGGCACATCATTATTGGCACACTCTTCTGCCTCTTCCCCGCCCCTGCCGAATACAAATGGATCCCCGCCTTTTAGACGGCAAACCCTCAAACCTTTTTTTGCATATTTCACAAGAAGATGATTGATGGTTTCCTGCTTCATGACGTGGTGATTGGGAAGCTTGCCGCAATACACAAGCTGTGCTTCCTTTTTTGCATAATTTAACAGTTCCCGATTCACGAGACGATCATATAGAACGACATCCGCCTCCTCCAGGCAGCGCATTCCCTTTAGAGTCATAAGTTCAGGATCTCCCGGACCGGCACCCACTAAAAAAACTTTTCCCGTCATTCTCATGACCGCCCTTTCTGTAATGTCTTTTAATATATGCATTTAACGCTTTTCCTAAGCTAATAATCTAATTGTTTTCTATAATACCATTTTTCAGGGTGAAATAGTAGGAATTATTTTTTCAGAAAAGGAGTCTCCTAATTAGAAAGAGACTCCCGGTTTTTTATAGGATATTCTTTTCACGCAAATGTGATAATATCTGCCCGACTGCTTCTTCTACTGTGTACTGGTCGGATCGGACCGTAATTTCAGGCTGTTCAGGAGCTTCATAGGGGGAATCGATTCCTGTAAAATCCTTAATTTCCCCGCGCCGGGCTTTGGCATATAATTGCTTTGGATCACGCCGTTCACATTCTTCGAGCGGACAGTCGATGAAGACTTCAATAAATTCTCCTTCTTCAAACAGCGCCCTAACCGTTTCCCTGTCCGACCGGAATGGAGAGATAAAGGCAGTTGTGACAATCTTGCCGCTGTCCACAAACAGCTTCGCTACTTCCCCAATGCGCCTGATATTTTCATTTCTGTCGGCTTCTGAAAAGCCAAGATCTTTATTTAAGCCGTGTCTGACATTGTCGCCGTCCAGTACATATTCATTGATGCCCTGGCGAAACAGTTCGTGGGATACTGCATTAGCAATCGTTGATTTGCCTGAGCCTGAAAGGCCGGTGAACCAAAGGACCACACTTCCGTGGCCGTTCTGTGCCCGTCTGTCTTCCTTCGTAATCGCAGCGTCATGCCAGGTGATGTTTGTTGCCTTAGTCATTTTAACCGCCCCTTATACCGTTTCTTTTTCTCTCATACCTTCAATTAATACTTCGACTACCTCTTTTCGGCTGAAGGTGGAAGGCGGAAGCTCCCCGTTCCGAAGCATTTCCCTTACCTTTGTGCCGGAAAGAATGACGCGGTCTTCTTTGCTGTGAGGGCAGGTTTTATCAGATGCCATGCCTTCGCACTTATTGCAGTAGAAGCTATGCTCAAAGAACAGCGGTTTGATGCCAAGCTCTTCTTCTGTGAAATGGCTGAAAATATGCTGCGCATCGTATGTGCCATAATAATTGCCGACACCGGCATGGTCTCTTCCGACGATGAAGTGTGTGCAGCCGAAGTTTTTCCTTGCAATAGCATGGAAGATTGCTTCACGCGGCCCCGCATATCTCATGGCTGCGGGATAGACAGCCAGCTGGGTGCGCTCTTTTGGATAGTAATTTTCCAGAAGAACCCGGTAGCTCTTAAGACGGACATCAGCAGGGATATCATCTGATTTTGTTTCACCCACAAGCGGGTTCAAACACAGTCCATCCACCGTTTCCAAAGCGGCTTTTTGGATGTATTCGTGTGCCCGGTGTACAGGATTCCTTGTCTGGAAGCCAACCACTGTTTTCCAGCCTTTTTCTTCAAACAGTGCCCTTGTTTCTTTAGGCTCAAACCATACATCCTCTGCTACGCCTTTACCAGGTTTTTTAATCAGCGTAACCTCGCCGGCAACATAAACCGGACCGCGTTCAAAAAGCCTTTTCACTCCTGGGTGTGCCAGCTCTTCCGTCTTATAGACTTCACTTGCTTCCTTGCTTAAGTCAGGCTCATACCATTCTGATACAGTGATGACTCCATACACTTCACCATCGTTAACCAGCTTAAACTTTTCACCGGCTGCAAGCTCTTTAGCTTTTTCCGCTGATACCGGCAGTGTGACCGGAATGGACCAAATGGTTCCGTCTGCTAATCTCATTTTTTCTACAACAGATTCATAGTCTGCTTTTCCAAGGAAACCTGTAAGAGGACTGAATAAGCCAACACCTATTAGTTCCAGATCACTCAGGGCGATGGCATCTATTAAAATTTCTTTTTCAATTCCTGTCAGGTCATAATTTGGATTATAGCTTTGAATTAATTTTCCTCCATGAGGTTTCGGCAGAGCCATTTTTCATCAACCTTTCTTTTTCAGATTTACTTTTTTCCAGTTATCGGCCTTGCAGCAGCCGGTGCCTGGTTCATTAAGAATTTCACTCCAAATACGGAGATTAGCACACCGGCCATGGCGATCACCGGATATACATTTTGTTCAATGAGCAGCTGGATAAGCGTATAGGATAGGACCATCGATAATACTGGTGAAACCACCCAAACGACTAATAGCTGAACGACGATGTCCTTCTTGAAGACTGATCGTCCCTGCTTTACAAATCCGATTCCGATGATGGAGGAAGTAGTGATTTGCGTTAAAGGGACAGGGATTCCAAAAACGGAGGCAATCGTAACAATTCCTGCTCCTGTTCCTGAAATGACACAGCCTTCTTCAAGACGGATTTTTGTAATCTTTTTGCCATTCGTTTCGAGTACTTTTTTTCCCAGTAAAATGGCTCCTAAAGCGACAAACAGGCCGCCCCAGAAGATCCCGCTTCCCGTGCTCATAATACCTGCACCAACAAGCGGGCCGACTGCATTGGCAACATTGTTCATGCCTGCCGAGAATGCTTCAAACACGCCCATAAAAATGACGAGTATGGCTAAAATCGGAGTTGCCTTAGGCTTTTTAATCAGGTTCTGTATAAAATTTCTCTTTAAAAAAGCGGCTGCCGCAATGGCAATTAAAAATGCAGCAAACGGAGTAAGCAGCCAGAACATGACGATCCAGGCAAGCTTTCCGGCAAATACGGATTGGTAGACGATTCCGGCACCAACAACAGAACCGACAGTCACCTCACTGGTGGACAGCGGGATGCCGAAAACATTTGCCAGAAACAGCGATAATGCGGCTGATGCAATCACAATCAGCGCGATGGCAACTGTGAAGGTCTCTTTAGGGACAATACCGCTTCCCATTGTCTTTACCACTTCTCCTCCGCCCAGCCATGCTCCGAAGAAAACGGCCAATCCGCAAAGAACAAGAGCTAACATGCGGTTTTTTAGGACGCCTGAACCATACGCGATCCCCATGGATGCTGCTGCTCCGCTTGCCCCGATATTCATGGCGAAAAATAAACCGAGTGTGACCGCTATAATCGTTAGCATGGTATCATCCTCCCTCTAGCTGGTGTGCAGGCCACATTCCGTTTTTCCAGTCCCGGACCATCGTCCGGCACGGGAATCGCCATTTTCATCGACTGCCTGTGTACAGGGAAAACAGCCGATGCTTGGGTATCCCTTGTCAGGCACGGTGTTGTACGGCAGGTCTTTTTCCCTGATATAGGCCCAAACTTCATCCCATGTCCAGTGAATCAGCGGGCAGATTTTGATATTCTTGAATTTTTCGTCCTTATTAAGGAATTGAGTATTTGCTCTTGTCGGTGATTGGTCCCGCCGCAGTCCTGATATCCATGCCTGTCTGGGTGTCAGAGCTTCTCTTAATGGGATAACCTTGCGGATCTCGCAGCATGAATTGGGTTCCCTTTTCCAAAGGGCCGAACCGTATTCTGCTGCTTGCTGGTCCAGTGTCAGCTTGGGTTCTTTCCGCTCGATCCGCAAATTTGGAAACCGTGCCTCGATTTTATCTATCAATTCATATGTTTCAAGAAAGTGAAGCCCGGTGTCCAAAAAGACAATATGGGCATCAGGTTTTATTTCCTGGATTAAGTCTATCAGCACAATGGCTTCTGCCCCGAAACTTGATGCATAGACAATCTTGTCTTCGGAATAATTTTCATACGCCCATTCCAATACTTTGCGGGCGCCTTTTAATTTATCATCAATTGGGAATCCATTAGAGATCTGATTCCAATTTTCATATGTCACTGCAGTGCTCATCTTGCAGTACTCCTTTCACTTTCTTGAAAATTTTTTCTCAACCAAAAAAGGCAGTCTTTCCGCCTGAAAAAATCCTTCAGGAGGAAAAACCGCCTCTAGTTTGTCTAGTCAGCGCGCTTATTTGGTTGAAGACGAACCTTTTCGTTCTTCTCAAGTTGTATGACTTTGCCATCCTGGACGACCAATGTGATCGATCCGAATTTAATGCTCCCGAGCATCTGCTTTAAGTGTGCAGATAACTCTTCCCAGTCAGCCTGTTTCAGTGAGGCTCGCCTCCTTTTTTTAGTCTTTGAACGTATAAGTTTTTTAGTTTATTTTTTGTGATGTTGAGATTAATCCTACCATACCCATAGGAATTGTCAACAACTTATTTAAATAAAATTATAAAAATCTGATAAATGGGCTTTTCTTCACTGAAAACTGTTACCTTACTCGTTTTTTTGGTAAAGTACCAGGTCTTTTATATAACTATTCACGTTGAATTACTCTATTGGTCTTTGAGAATATTCATTTTGTAATTGGCGATTTTGCTGGATCTTTTGGTTTTTGTTAGTGCTGTGGTTTTATCCGGGGATTGATGCAGCTTCTTTTTCCTTTTGCTGAAGATGTGGTGTTTATCCGGGGATTGATGCAGCATTTTTAACATTTGATAAAGATTCCTTAGATTGAAGCTGCTTGTTGCTGGATTGTCCAGAGATATGACATCCATCTCTTTGACACGTAGGCTTTTCAGCATAAAAAACACCCCCGGCAATCGCCGGGGATGCATCACTTTTACTCATCAGCTTCTTCGTTTTGTCTTGTTGTCTGTTCAGGCAAAGTATCCCAGAAGCTTGTGTCAGCAGTATTGATTGAACCATCTGCTATCGCTTTTACTGTCGCATCGAGTGTCGTGATTGTCTGCTTGATGAGATAACCGTTGCTCTTTTGTCCAAGGGCATAAGGCTCATAGTTGTGGTCGGACATTCCGCGCATTTCAAAAAGAAGGGTAGAAATGTCGTAACGGACAGCAGCGCCGTTTCGGCCAATGTTTTCACCTGTTCCGCCGACATATTTTCCAATATGGCCCCAGCCTGTATGGTGAAGTGCATTAAACACAACTGAACCAAGCTTTTTGGACTTTTCAAGAACCTCTGGCTTTACATTGCCGTTCGTTGGATAAAGAATGGATCCCGATACGAGCTTTCCTTCTGTTTCACTTAAGGTACCCTGATGATGAAGATCAATCATGTAATCGATTTTGTATTGTTGGAACACGTTTTCATGGAGAGCACGTGCCTCCGGCTCCATTTCGCTTGTATTTTTATCATGTTCCCGATTCAAATCCACACGATTGGCATTATAGCGGGTTAAATGGCGATCGCCATCAGCAAGATAATCGTCAAGTGAGAAGTTCACATCTCCCATTGCTCCATCCGCGTTCAGCATAGGTATCACAAGAATATTGACATCTTTAAGGACCCCGCTTGTCTTGCCGGTGCCCAGGTGCTTAATAAACTCCAACGCTCCTTCAGTTGTCAGCTGCTCATTCCCGTGCTGCTGAGTCAGGAAAAGAATCGTCGGATTTTCAGGATTGGATATGTATTTTGCCATGTAAATATCACGGCCCTTTACTGTCTGGCCGATTACTTCAAGCTGCATGGCCTCCTGCTTGGCATCCTGTGTCTTCAAATATTCTGTTAAACTATCATATGTATGCAGAATGGAAGTCTGAATGGATCCATTTCCTGTGCCCGGCCCATTTCCAACGGCACCAGCAGGCATCCCCACTGCTGTAACTGCACCAAAAGCCATTAAACCTGATAGTGATACAGAAAGAACTTTTTTCTTCAACGTCATAAAATTCTTACCCCCAAATTAATAGTTATCTTTCACTATTAATTCTAGTGAACTAATTGAAGAGTGATAATAGAGTATGATGCCTATTCTTTTGACAAATTTCGCAAACCGAAATAAGTATAAAGAAAGGAGTTTACTAACAATTTATTGTGTAAAATTAATCCAAAATTACCAGATGAAAAACCTTGTTACATAAATTCCCTTTTTCGGGTGTAAAAAGAACCAAAAAGGACCGAACATAAAATGTCCGATCCTTCGTTTTATTTCCGATCTGCCGGATAGACTACACCAATTTGCCTTCGGGCTTCTTCAATGATCTCCATTGTTATCATCGAGTTAGCGTGTGAGTTGATATCAGATTCAGTCTTTCCAGCCTGAACCAAACGGATGAATTCTTTGGCTTCGTAATACATGGAATCACTTAATTGGTCCTGAGTGAGGTCCTCCCTCTCCCCGTTCCGATAATGCAATTCAACTTTTTCAGGTGCACTTATTCTATCTATAATGATATTTCCCTCTTCCCCTTGAATTTCTGCAGGCAGACTGGAATCGGTTATTTTACTGTACATGATGACCGCATCCATGCCAGGGTATTTTAGGACCATGCTTCCTTCCCCATCGACTCCGGATTCCAGCATATAGCCTGCTGCTTTTATTTCCTCAGGTTTACCGAATAAAGCCACAAGGGGATAAACACAGTAAATCCCTATATCCATTAGTGAACCATTTGAAAAATCAGGATTAAATGCATTCAACACGGTTCCCTGCCTGTATGCATCGTAACGGGAAGAATATTGGCAATAGCTTGCAAAATATCTGCGCACCTGTCCGATTTTATGAAGGTTTTCTTTTACAGCCAAAAAATTAGGCATAAAGGAAGACTTAAGGGCTTCCATTAAGAGAACATTGTTTTCCCTGGCCGCAGCTATCATAGATGCAAGTTCCTTTGTATTTGAAGCAATCGGCTTTTCACATAAAACATGAATATTATTTTTCATAAATAGGATGGACTGCTCGGCATGCAGAGAATTCGGACTGGCAATATAGACTGCGTCGATTTCCCCGCTTGAGGCCATCGACTTTAAATCAGTAAAAGTCCTCTCCACACCATATTTGCCTGCAAATTCTTTTGCTTTTTCTTCTGTTCGTGAATAAACAGCTGTCAGCTGAAAATCTTCAGCCTGAAGTGCCGCTTTTAAAAATCTTTCTGTAATCCAATTAGTGCCTACTATACCGAAACGAACCAATTCCATTCCTCCATTTTTCATGTATAAGATATCTTCATATAATGAAGGACAATTTGCTAAAAATCAACCGTTTGCCATTTTGAGAGGCAACTAGTTTTCATCGGTATCCAGCTCCGGTAAACTGAGATGCGGCTTTTACCCGTACCCACGGACGCCCATTTTCCCACTCTACTGTTATTGGTACACGGAATGTTTCTTCGAGAAGCGAATCCGTCAATGTTTCTCTTTTTTTGCCTTGTGAAATGACGTTTCCTCCCTTCAGCAGCATGGCATGGGTTATGGAAGGTACAATTTCCTCAATATGATGGGTAACATAAATGATCGTGGGACCATCAAGCTGAGCAGCCATTTTTTCAATCGACCGAAGCAATTCTTCCTGCGAATAGATATCAAGCCCATTGCATGGTTCATCGAGAATAAGCAGCTTTGGTGAAGCCATTAAGGCTCTTGCAATCATCGCTTTTCGCTTTTCACCCTGTGAGAGCGATGTGAGAGTTTGATCCTGTACATGGCTAATATTGAACTGATGCATTAAGTCCTTTGCTTTATCCAGGTCCCGCTGTGTTATCTCCTGATACAGACCTATCGAGGCAAATCTTCCGCTCAAAACAATTTCAAGGGCAGTTTCTGATGGACGGAATTGAAATTTTTCGTCCAGTGACGTGCTTACCCACCCGATGGATTTTCTAAGCTCTGGTATATTCGTCTTGCCATAAAGATTTCCTAATACTGAAACTTGCCCGCCATTAGGCCAAAGATAGCCGGTAATCATCTGCAGAATTGTTGTTTTCCCTGATCCATTCAAGCCTAATAGGGCCCAATGTTCTCCTTTTCTGACATTCCATGAAACGCTGTTCAGTATCTGCTTTCCGTTTCTTTTCCAGCTTATTTCATCAAGAGAAATAACACTGCTGCAATTGTCTTGACTCATTTTTATCCTCCTTCTATCCTTTTCCAACTGACCATAACCTTAAACTAAATAGAGCTGAAGACAGTAAAGACTTCCATAACACCTGAAGGAAATCCTTTGTCTCAGCTCATGCTTTTAAAAATTACTTCGTTTTTGCATCAATCACCCCGGAAGCAATACCAGCCCGGCGAAACTTCACAGCGTTTTTTTGATAAAATTCCGCCCCTGCAAGGATACGCTCCTGCAGCTCCTCCTTAACCGGCTTTAACGCTCTTGCGGGAACGCCGGCTGCAAGGATGTTTTCCTCAATCACTTTATTTTCACCGACAACTGCTCCAGCAGCTATGACGGCACCTTTCTTAATGATGGCACCGTTAAGGATAATCGCTCCCATGCCGATCAGGGCACCATCTTCAATGGTGCATCCATGAATCACACAATTATGGCCGATAGTGACATTCCTCCCAATGCTGACAGGGTAACCTTCATCCACATGAATCATCGTACCCTCCTGTACATTGGTTCCACTTCCGATACTAATGGAATCATTGTCCCCGCGCAGCACAGAATTGAACCAAATGGATACATCAGCCTCCAGCTTTACATTTCCGATGATATAGGTGTTAGGCGCCAAATAGACAGTTTCATGAACGTCTGGCTTCAGTCCTTCAAAATCAAAGATCATTTCCGGAACACCTCCTTCTTAAGAAGCAACAGTTTGATCTGTACCGCTTGTATTGTTTTTACGCTTCTTCATCCACTTATTAATGAATGGATACAATATGCTGATGATCGATAGGACAATGAAGGTTAAGGCAATCGGCCTTGTGAAGAAGATGGAAATATCATTGTTGGACATCTGCATGGCCCTTCTGAACTGGTCTTCAGCAATGGGACCAAGCACAACGCCAAGCACGATGGGCGCCAGCGGAAATTTGGCGTTTTCCAGATAGTAGCCGATAATTCCAAATACCAGCATCATAGCCACATCAAAAATCGAATTCCTGACTGCGAATGTGCCAACAATACAAAAGAGAACGATGAGTGGTCCAATGATCGTGTATGGCACTTGCAAAATTTTAGAGAATACCGAAATAAACGGCTTGGCAATGACTAAAATCAGCAAGTTGGCAACAAGAAGCCCCATCAGGATGGTATAAATGAGCGAACCCTGAGTTGAAAACATTAAGGGACCCGGCTGGATTCCATGCAGAATAAAGGCACCGAGCAAAATAGCGGTTGTCGCGCTGCCCGGAATTCCCAGGGAAAGCAAAGGAACCATGGCCCCCATTGCTGCCGCATTGTTAGCAGACTCTGGAGCAGCTACCCCTTCCGGAATTCCAGTTCCAAATTCTTTTGATCTTTTTGACCACCTGGCAGCTTCACTGTAGCTGAGCATGGCTGCAGTTGTTGCACCTATGCCGGGAAGGATTCCAATAAACACACCTAATAAGGACGAACGTCCAATGACGCCGGAAATACGTTTCATAACATTCCAGTTTGGAAGTTCAGAGCTCACTTTTTGTTTGGTATTCACCTTGTGGACTTGCTGGACTCTTCTCAGCACTTCTGAAATGGCGAATAATCCAATCAGAACAGGGATGAAGTCAATACCCGACATTAACTGGCCTGATCCAAATGTAAATCTTGGCACACCTGTCATTGTATCAATGCCAATAGTCGCAATAAACAAACCGAAAGAGACACCAATAAATCCTTTAACCAGATTGCCTGCACTTAAGGAAGCTACTACCGTCAGACCCATTAGTGCCAATGCAAAATACTCCGGGGACGAAAATCTTAGAGCAAAAGAGGCGAGCAGAGGCGTCAGAAAGATTAAAACCAGAGTTCCAAACACACCCCCTGTTGCGGAACTGAAGATGGAAATGCCAAGGGCTTTTCCCCCTTCACCCTTTTTTGCCATGGGATAACCGTCGAAAACGGTTGCCACCGCTTCCGGAGTGCCTGGGGTTCTAAACAGAATCGCGCTTATGGACCCTGAAAAAACAGATGTGGCATAAATGGAGGTCAGCAGCAAAAAGGCTGCAGCCGGATCCATTGCATAACTGACAGGAAGAAGAATAATGACCAGCATGGTTCCGCTTATACCAGGGATTCCTCCGCCTATAAACCCAAGCAGGACGCCGACCATAAGAATGAAAAAATGAAAAGGCTGAAAAAGATTGCCAAAACCGCCTATAAGTCCTTCTATCATTCCGTTCACCTCTTTCTTTAGAATTAGCTATTAATAAAACAGCAAGCTAAGTGAATAAAAAATCCCGGTTCCCCGAGGGAAAGGCAAATTCAATAAAATGGGAAACAGCACGATGGATCCGGCAGTTGCCAGAATGCCTGTCAGCAAAGCACGAATATAGCTTTTCATTCCAAACAAAAGCGCCATCACAAAAATTCCCAGAATCGTCGCGGCAATAAAACCAACATAACCAAGAATAAAGGTATAGATTGCAAGAACGGCAAACAGGAGGAAAAACTTTTTCGGATGAACAAGCTGTTCTTCGTTTTCTGTATCTTCTGAATCACTGTCATTTCCCTTTATATTTTGAACATTCTTCACCTTTAGAGCCCTCATCAGCAGGATAACCGATAGAATTAGCATCAGGATCATTAAAGCCGCCGGCCATGTTCCTGCTGAAATGAAATTCCCTGTCCTATTTTCCACCTGGAGTGACATGACCAGAAAGAAAGACGAAAAGACGATCATGATTATCGAAAGATTTCGTTCCAGCTGCATTTCTTATCCCCCCAAAAATTCACTAAGTTAATTGGAGGAGGCAGTGAGCCCCCCAGAGATGTTAATCACATTTCATTTCTTATCCGCTTAAGAATATTTAAAGTCAGGCTTCCGTTTTTCCAAAAATGAGCGCACCCCTTCCCGATAATCCTCAGAAAGAAACGAATCAATGACAAGCTCGGCTGTTTCAGGTGAATCTTCAGCGGATCCGGCAAGCACTTCATGAATGATTTTTTTTGAACCCCTGACTGACAGCTGAGCATTTCTGCAAATTAACTCTGCATATCTGACCGTTTCCTCATTAATGGCTTCTGCAGGATAGATCCGGTCGATAAGGCCAATCCGATACGCTTCCCCGGCATCCAGAAGCCTTCCCGTGTAAAGAATATCTTTGGCTTTCGCCGGGCCGACAAGATCTACAACATTTTTGGTTCCCGGTGTATTGTATACTAGGCCAAGTTTTGCTGGAGTAATGCCGAACTTGCCCTGTTCATCAGAGAATCTAAAGTCACAGGCAACCGCAATTTCACATCCGCCCCCAACACAAAAACCCTGTATCATGGCAATCGTCGGCTTAGATGCATCCATGATTGATTTTTCTGCAATCATAGTAGCCTTGTTATACTTCTCAGCGCCTTCTGCGGTATACCTTAACGTCTTAAATTCACTGATATCTGCGCCTGCTGAAAAAGCAGCAGATCCAGTCCCTTTAAAAATGATTACTTTGACATTGGCATCATTTTCGCATTCCACAATCAGCTGCGGAATCCTTAACCAGATTTCATAACTGAGGGCATTCCTTTTATCCGGCCGGTTGAAGCATATAAAGGCAATTTCTCCTTCAACCTGAAGGTAAACCGGTTCACTGTATGTCTTATCCCCGCTGAATGCTTTCAGATTCTTAGACATATCACAAACGACCTTTCTGCTATTTTTTATTCAGGATGGGCTTTTCATCCAGGGTCTTCACAGCCCCGGCTTTTGTTAAATTTCTTATGGACTCTTCGTCATAGCCCAGACCATTCAACACTTCAATCGTATCCTGTCCGAAGAGCGGAGAAGGAGTTTTCACCTCACCAGGTGTTTCTGAAAATTTTGAGGGGATGCCAATCATCTTCATTTTCCCGATTAATGGATGCACTACTTCCTGAATCATGCCTCTGGCTTCATAATGCGGATCCTGAACCGCCTCAGCAAAGTTGTTGATTGGTCCCGCAGGCACTCCTGCTATTTCACAGAGATCAATCCAATGATTTGTATCTTGATGCATTAAAACTTCCTCTATATCTTCTTCCAATTCACTCACATGTTTGTTTCTCAATAAATTAGTTTTATAACGCGGATCTGTCAGCCATTCAGGCTTTCCGGCAACGTCCACGCAAAACCTTTCCCAAGTCCTTTGATTGGCACACCCAAGCATCATATAACCTGATTTGGTCTTAACTGCCTGGTAAGGAGCAGACACACGGTGCCGCCAGCCGGTTGCCTCCGGTATCGTTCCTTCTGCAAAATATGCTCCTGCCTCCCACGTAAACCATGGAAGCCCGATTTCCGCCAGAGCTATATCCACATGCTGTCCTTCCCCTGTCTTCATCTTATGGATATAGGCGGCCAATATCGAATAGGCTGCAGTTATGCCAGCCCCAATATCATAAACAGCGATGCCCGATTTCATCGGCCGCATTCCTTTTTCACCGGTCATGCTCATAAGGCCTGTCATCCCCTGGGCTACCAGATCAAACCCGCCTTTATGGGAATATGGGCCGGTCTGCCCATACCCTGAAATGGAACAATACACTAAACCAGGATTAATGTTCTTTAGGCTTTCATAATCTATGCCAAGTGATTTTGTTACACCAGGACGGTAATTTTCGACCACAACATCTGCTTCCTTAGCCAACTTATAGAATATTTCTTTTCCTTCTTTGGCTTTAAGATTCAATGCTATGCTTTTTTTATTTCGGTTAATTTGAAAAAAGCAAGTGGATTCCCCATTTACATATGGCCCCATTTGGCGGGAATCGTCTCCGCCGTTCACTTTCTCCACTTTCATGACTTCCGCACCGAGATCAGCAAGGACCATTGTACAGTACGGGCCAGCCATAATTTGCGATGCATCAAGGACTTTCATTCCTTGTAATGGTCCCATTCAGAACACCCCATTTGAAAATAATGTCTCGGAAGTTTGGCCCGAAGTGACCGGCAGCTGTTCATTTCTATACATTCCTAATTTGTGCATGTTATAATAAAATCGATTTTTTAAGACGGGAGGGCATTTCTATTTTGGCGAGTGGAGATGCTCCCCTTTTTTATTGACGGATCATATTTGTCCCGCGCTCCAGATCATTGCGCAGATGGTTTTCTGCAGATTGATAGACAGCTATGTTGTCCCGGGCTTTAAGAGCATGAAGGATTTGGCGATGTTCCTTAAGAATTTCTCTATTATGCTCGTTGTTTTTTAGGATATTGGCCCGGTAAAGCAAAAGAAATGAACGTACTTGCTGCAGCAAGTGTACTGCCCGCTTGTTTGGGCTTGCTTCCAAGAGCCGATCATGAAACTTTGCATTCAATTCAAGTAAATGAAGATGGTTGCCTGCCGTAAAGGCATCTTCTGCTCTTTCAATGATTTTTTCGATAACATCTAACTTCTCATCTGTAATCGATTTCATAACAAGTCCCATTATTTGAGGCTCAAGCATGATGCGAGTTTCGTATAGATCCTTAAAATCGGCTTCATTCAGTCTCACAATAGTCAGCCCCAGCTGATCCTGAACCAGCAGTCCTTCTATTTGCAGCTGGCGGAGAGCCTCTCGTAAAGGGGTCCGGCTAATATTGTATTTTTCCGCCAGGTGAGAAACATTGATCTTCTCACCTGGTATTAATTCACCAGACAAAATGGAACATTTTATAATGTCATAGATTTGCTGATAAAGCGGCTGCGTAAATTTCAGGGCTTGCACCATTTTTGACTATCCTCCTTCTTTATCTTTCAGAAGAAATGAATTTCCTGGTGTTGTATACTGTGTGCTGTATTCTGGATACAGCTTCTAGGGCGATCATATCTGCCATTTGGAAAGGCAGTCAATAACCTGAACAAAAGTTCTCATGATTATATAAAACTAGTTTGCCTTCGACAAAATCCTCAGCAGCCTATCGAGCAAATCTATGAAAATCCATCATTTAACTGGCAGAGAGGCAAAAGGCAGATATCCTGCCTTTTTGCTTTGAGATTATTTCATGTCGTTTAATAGAGAGCCGTAGGTGTCTATAAGCTTCTCAAATTCTGCATTATAATCTTCTGAGTTTAGCCAGCCATCCCTAAGGTGCAGGTAATTGGCTTCTTCATACTCTTTATAGTCAGGACGATCTTTCGCTTCCTCAAGGGCTTTTTCAAGCGCTGAAATAATTTCCGGTGGTGTATCTGCGTGGACCATGAAGCCTCTGCCCTGGCCGTCTGTTACATCAATCCCCATTTCAGCTGAAATCGGGACGTCCTCGAAGCCTTCCATTTTCTCTTCAGTAAAGGCAATCAGCATTTTAATATCTCCGCTTTCCAGCTGGGCAATTGATGGGCCAGGCTCCTCTGCAATGACATCGATATGTCCCCCGAGCAGGGCTGCTGTCATCTCTCCGGAACCTTCAAATGAGATATAATTAAACTTTGTTCCAGTGGCTTTTTCAAACTGTTTGACTACCAGTTCATCAAAGCCCGCTGAACCTGTTCCGCCAATCGTGATCTCGCCGGGTTTTTCCTTAGCCTGTGCGATAAGATCATCAATGTCTTTGAACTTGCCATCGCTTTTTACTTGAAGGGTCATGGTATCATTTTGGACCCTTCCGACAGAAGTTAATTTGCTCAAATCATTTTTTTCCACACCTGCTGCAATATTTACGGGATGATTGGATGTTGCAGACCAGATGGTATAGCCGTCAGCAGGCTGCCTGGCCACATGGTCAGCGGAATTGATTCCCGCGGCACCAGGCATATTCACAACATTTATGTTTACACCGAGAATATCTTTAAGTTCTTTTGCAATGGCCCTTGCAAAATTGTCACTTCCGCCGCCCGCACCAAAGCCAACAATAATTTCAATCTGCCGCTCGGGATAATTGCCGCTGCTTTTCTTTTCCTCCGAGCTTGCACCCTGAGGTGAAGAATTACATGCCTGCAAAAAGAATACCAATGCAATAGCAAGAGACAAAAACGAAATCCTCTTTAATTTCATGTTATTTT
Source organism: Cytobacillus sp. (assembly GCF_964223445.1). Classification (NCBI taxonomy): domain Bacteria; kingdom Bacillati; phylum Bacillota; class Bacilli; order Caryophanales; family Bacillaceae; genus Cytobacillus; species Cytobacillus sp. Next base: position 10,494 of record NZ_CAXQGS010000065.1, on the reverse strand, counting down.
CCCCCATATTAAGAAAAGTTTTAAATTTCTGTAAATTTAACGCGTAATTAATCCCTATAAAAAACAATAATTTTCTGATATGGATCTATTCCCGGGTCAGTATAGTCACCTCCCTATGTATGAAATGTGTCATTAAAGTACATTGCAATTTTTGTGCCGAAAAGCAAAAAACTTGATTATTTTTTTTTGAAGGCAACCAAAATAGTAAGCGGTTTCAAATTAAATGGGACATTCACACTTTTAATGTATTCCATTTCTGAGTTCCTTCAGATACCCTTATTAGTCATGTTTGTTCTCATTTGAAACAAATTGTCCGCTCATTTGTTTCAAATTGAAACCTTTATTGTTCTTTTGCAGATTCAGCCCTTTCAATTGATTCCATCAGATAGTCGGCAACATGCTTCGTTTCAATCTGACCTTCCATTCCTTCGCGGTGAACACCCAGTTTCATTTGGAGGAAACACCCAGGATTGGCTGTAATCAGAACAGCAGATTCTGTTTCTTTGACTCGGGACATTTTCTTATCCAATATTTCGTTCGCAAGTTTTGGCTGCAATAAATTATAAATTCCGGCAGACCCGCAGCAATATTTCTTTTCAGGAAGATCCACATACTCTGAGTTTGGAATTTCCTTCACCAATTTAGCTGGTGCATCCTTCACTTTCATCACATATTGCAGATGGCAGGAAGGCTGATAGGTTACTCTTTCGCCTCTTCCGGCAGTTTCAGGCATTTCGCCTTTTTCATATATGATCTCACTGATATCCCTTATTTTGGCTGAGAATGCTTTTGCCCTCTCCAGCCAATCGGGATCTCCCCGGAATAAGTCCGCATATTCCGCAAGTGCCGCTCCGCAGCCTCCGGCATTTGTAATAATATAATCAATATTAGCTTCTTCAAAAGCCTGTATATTCGCTTTTGCCAATGCAATGGCCTTGTCTTTTTTTCCGCTATGATGGTGCAGTGCTCCGCAGCACATCTGTGCTTTAGGTGTAACGACATCAAAACCAGTCTTTGACAGCAGTTTTATAGAATTATCATTCGTTTCTCTGAACATGACATCCATAATGCAGCCGTGGAAAAAGGCTACCCGGCCACTTGCCGGCATTTCTTCATTAGCCCTAGGAGTAAACTCGGGATGGTGCTTCCTTCCTGAAGGCGGCAAAATGGAAGGCGTAATCCTTTCCATCTGCCTCATCTGCTCAGGGAAGAATTTCAAGATGCCCAGTCCTCTAGTTACAGACTGAAGTCCGCTTTTTTGATAAAACCACAGAAGATTGCCAACAGTATTAAGCCTTTTTTGGTTGGCAAGAACATGATCAAAGAAGTAATCTTTAAAAGTCCGTGCGGGATATGCAGGTTTTTTTATATCCGTTTGAACAGGGGTTTCAGCCGCTGCTGCTATTCGCTCCTTTGCGAGCATGACGATATCAGGGACCTGAACATCGATTGGGCAAGCATCCACACAGGCTGAGCATAACAGACATCGATCAAGCTGATCTTTGATTTCCTGATTTACGGGAATATTGCCCTCAATCAGACTTCTTGCCATCAATACTCTTCCCCTGGGACCATCTGCTTCCCTGCCGGTGATATTCAATGTAGGGCAAACATTGCGGCAGGCACCGCAGCGCACACAGGTTTGCATGGATTCTTCCGCCGTCAGCAATTTCAATTTCCATTCACCTCCATCTAGTTAGGCAGTGCCATCTTGCCTGGATTCAGAATATTATTTGGATCAAGCGTCTTTTTAATTGCCCGCATTACTTCCATGGCAGCACCATGCTCAACATCCATATATTTGGCACGGACAATTCCCACCCCATGTTCAGCGGTCGTCGTTCCTTCCATTTTGATTGCCAGTTCGTGAATATCGTCGATCATTTTCTGCACATTTTCCATTTCAATTTCATTGTTCATGTTCACTACCGGTCCGGTATGCATATTTCCATCGCCAACATGGCCGTAAATTCCGCAGATAATTCCATATTGTTCTGCAATATTATGAATCTCCCGAAGCGTTTCAGGGAGTCTCGAAATTGGCACACAAATATCCTCGCCGCCATACACCCGGAAACCGCCCGGCTTCAATAGTCCAACAGCAGCACCAACAAGCTTTCTTGCCTGCCAGAGCTTTTCACACTCTTCCGGCTCATCGCTGAACTTTATATAATTCGTAAATTTTTCAACCACCTTCCTGAGCCGGTTTACCTGAGAGGTTACCTCCTCCTTGGCACCATCCACTTCAAAAACAAGTATAGCTTCATTATCCAGGGGAAGATTCAGCTCAGGCTTCATCATGTTGACAGCCTTCGTACAATTGAAGTCCATGATTTCAATGGCAGAGGGCTGCAGGCCTGAAGAAAAAACAGCGTTAACCGCCTCTCCTGCATCTTCCAATCTTTCAAATGAGCAGAGGACAATTCCTCTTGTGACGGGGAGCGGCAATAATTTCAGGCGAAGGCGGGTCACGATTCCAAGTGTGCCTTCCGAACCGATCATTAAGTGGGCAAGGTCGTACCCGGAGACCGATTTAAGAGCCTTTGATTTAGCGCCGCCAGTCACAATGATGTCACCAGTGGGCAGTACGACTTCCATTCCCAGGACATAATGACGGGTAACACCATATTTGACTGCTCTCAGTCCGCTTGAATTGTTGGAAACCATGCCTCCCACTGTGCACATATTGGCGCTGCCCGGGTCAGGAGGGAACCTTAATCCATAGGGCTGTAAAGCCTCATTTAAATCATTTTGGATGACTCCCGGCTCAATTATCACCTGCATATTCCTGTGATCAATTTCCAGTATTCGGTTCATTTTTGATAAATCCAGCATAATGCCGCCTTTAATCGGCACGGCTCCGCCTGTTTGTCCCGTGGCTGCCCCTCGAGGGTATAAAGGGATATTAAATTCGTTGGCCAGCCTGACACAATCACTGACCTCTTCAGTTGACAGTGCAATAACAGCCACTTGAGGCAGTTTCGGACGGAGCTGTGTTTCAAAGGATGCATCATAGGAGTAGGTCATCATATCAGTGCAATTGGTTAATAGCCGGTCGTCTCCGAAGATATCTCTTAATCGGGATATGACATTTTCATCCAGTGGAGGCGGTGTCATGGTTTCGTTCATTATTTCTCCTCCTTACAAACTATTTATTTTTCTCCAGAGGGTCGTTCTGCCGATCCCCAGAATCTTTGCTGCTTCTGTTTTATTGCCGTTTACCTGCTTCAGCACGTTCAGAATATACTCTTTCTCATAGTTTTGAAGCTTCGTTTCTTCATCAAATTCTTCATTATTACAGTATTGTTTAAGCTCATGCAACTTGGTAAAATCTTTCCCGCCTGCTGCTAAAACAGTTTCAGAATCAATCATATTTTCAGGGGAAAGGATCATTGCTCTTTCAACAATGTTCCTGAGCTGGCGTATATTACCCGGCCAATGATAGCTTTGCATAATTTTCATAGCTTCAGCAGTGAAACCTTCAATATTTCTCCGAATGCCCGGTTCCAATTCTTTTATAAAAAAATTGCATAACAATGGAATATCAGGTATCCTCTCACGCAAGGACGGAATTGGGATGTCAAGAATATTGAGGCGATAATACAAATCAGCCCTGAAGCTCCCATCTTCGACCATCTTCTCAAAATCACGGTTTGAAGCAGCGATGACCCGAATATTAATGGGGATCACTCTTTCATCCCCAAGCCGCATCACTTCGCCTTCCTGCAAGACTCTAAGGAGCTGGGCCTGGAGGGATTCAGCGAGTTCGCCAATTTCATCAAGGAAGATGGTTCCCTGATGAGCCAATTCAAATAAGCCTGTTTTCCCTCCCTTTTTCGCTCCCGTAAAGGCTCCTTCGACGTAGCCGAACAACTCGCTTTCCAGCAGGTTTTCAGGAATAGCCGCACAATTCACAGCAACGAATGGCCCTTCCGACCGCTTGCTGAAGCTATGGATCAAATGCGCGAACACTTCTTTTCCCACACCCGTTTCCCCCGTCAGGAGAATAGTAGAATCCACCTGTGAATATTTCTTCACCTTTTGGATCGCTTTTTGATACATCTCACTTTCCCCGACAATATTATTTAAACTGTATTTCGTAACATGGCCGCGGTGAAGGAGCTTTTTGCGGATTTCCTGCTCCTGCTGCTGAAGTCTATGAACCTCCTGAAACGTACAGACAGCCCCAAACACCTTTTGCTCGTGCCTGATGGGTATTCGATTTGCAACCACTTTTACCCCATTGGCATCCTGGATGCGGTTCAGCTCTTCCTTACCAGTCGAAAGAACTTTTTTCATTTGTGAATTAACGAGAATATCATCAATCGACTTACCGATAACCGAATCATAGGGCAGGTTCAAGATGCTGTAAACGGAAGGATTGCATACTGTAATAATCCCTTTTTCGTCCACAGCAATTACACCATCAGCAATAAAATCCAGAATTGCCTGGAGCTCCTTCGTTCGCTTCAGTTCAGTCCGCCTCACATCAATGAGGCTCCTTGCTTCATGAATGGCCTGGATGACCGATTCCACTCCAGACGTTAATATCACAGTTTGTATCGAATCATTTTTAACTCTGTTCGTAAAAATACTTTTTCCAATCAGGACATCAATCTCTTTTTTGCTGAGAGCTTCAACGGCTGCTTCAGCTTCCTCAGGTACTATTACGGTATGCTTTTCAATCGAAAGGCCCAGAACAGATTCAATTGTTTCGATTCCCTGCAAAACATCCCGGGTGTCAGCTATCCCAACCTTCTGTCCGAGTTTTTGTGCTTCTTTGATGGTTCGGAGCAGGTCATATCCGGTTATGGGAATCTGTACGACGGGTATGCTAAGGTCGGACTCAATGAGCTTTAATCCCATGGTTCCTCTGCTGATGATTACTTCTGCTCCGGCTTTTTCAAATTCTTTAGCAGCTGCAATAGCATTTCGGAAGGTCACTTTTCGTATAGCGACATCTTCTCCTGTTTTTTCCGCAGCTTCCTTTGATACCTGTATCAGCGCGTCAATTGGGGTTAGAATGGCAATTTCGGACATCACTTCACCTCATTTTCCTTTTTCTCTTGGACAAGTTTTATTATTATATTAAGTTAATCTTATCAGATGCCAAGGAAAATTTCGGTAAGTTTTCACAATAATCAGTCTATTTATTAAATAAATTAAATCAGAATCGTTTCTGACTTTATTTTAATCACGCTTTCAACCTGGCCAAACGGGCCCCCTGGTGAACATATCCCCGCTGCTGTGCCGGAAAGCTGAAAAAAACGGGACAGATCCTTGAGATCTTCATCATTCAGCTCATCAAAAACCGTACCACCTAGAATTACTGCATTTCCTATTAAACTGTCATCAAAAATGTCGAGCAGATGGCTGCAGAGCATTTTACCGTTTACATTTCCGCTTAAAGCTCCGTTGACTTCAATATAAGCGGTTTCAGGTATGAACATACTAAATGATCCAGTTGCCAGGCAAGCCGCCATTGAGTCCGGCGAGATGACGATGGGAATGGCCCCCCGTCCGCCCAGACACTTAATACCCTCATCTATTCCTGCAATGACCATTCCATTCATCGGAATATTTTCTGTCCGGAAATATTGGGACAAATCACAATCTATTACTCTTATTCCTTTTCCAGTACAGAATCTGAGAATGTCCTCAACTTCTGCATCTTCAGGAGAAAAAAGAATCCGGGCTGGATTTTTGGCGTTTTTGCAGCCCAGTCTGGTAAATGCTTTGATAACATTAAGTGAATTTTGGCCGCTGACGAATAGGCAATCTGGTGTCACATTGATCTGATCCCCTGGAATAACTGAAGGCAGATTTGCCAGTTCGGCGAGTCGTTTTTCAAATATATTCACCGGGCTCACGTCTCCTTAGGACCTGCAATTTAGCAGTATGGATTTTCGAGCCAATGCCGCTGTGCCGCGGAAACTCCTGCACCTAACTCCACTTCGTGTCCGCTCTTCTTTAAAGCAAGCTCCATTGCAGCAAACATCTTCAGCATATCTGCTGCATCTGTATATCCCATATGGCCCAGACGCAAAATTTGATTTTTCACCTTTCCAAGACCGCCGCCCAATGCGATATGGAATTCTTCCCGCATCATCTTTCTAAATTCATCGGCATTATTTAATTTTACGGCTGTCAAGGTTGGACTGGCAGCCGAATCATCCACAAGCAATTCAAGACCTAATGCCCGCACCCCTGCCCTTGTCATATCCCGCAGGGCAGCATGCCTTTTGTACTCAGCTTCTATTCCTCCGCTTTTTTCTATCATATTGCAGGCCTCAAGCAGCCCGCACACAAGTGATATATTCGGCGTATAAGGCGTTCCAGTCCCAGATTCCAATCCTTTTTTATAAAGTTTGAGGTCAAAATAAAAGGATGGGCACTGATGCTTATTCACAGTGTTCCAGGCTTTTTCACTCAATGTAATTAATGCAAGGCCTGGCGGCAGCATTAACGCTTTCTGACCACCAGTTGCCACAATATCAATGCCCCACTCGTCCATAAATAAAGGCGTACCGACTATTGAGCTTACCGCGTCTACAAGGAATATGGCATCTGTTTCTTTTACAACGGCCGCTATTTCTTTAATATTGTTGATTGCAGAAGTAGATGTTTCACAATGTGTCGCGAAAACAGCTTTTGCCTCAGGATTTTCCTTTAATGCTTTTCTCACCTCTTCAGGATCAACAATATCCCCCCAATCTGCATCGACCCGGACTGTTTTGCAGCCGATATGGTCTGTAATTCCCTGAAGGTACTCACCAAAATAGCCGACTACGCAAAGGATAATTGTATCATTGGGACCAACCGTGTTAATAATAGCTGTTTCAAGAGCGGAAGCTCCGCTTGAAGTAAGCGGGATCACCAGGTTTTCAGTCTGGAATATCATTTTGGACTTTTCAGTGGTTTCCTGAAGGACATCCTGGAAGGCTGGATTCCGGTAATCCATCATGGGATGATCGAAACTTCTTAACATGGCACGCTGTATTTCTTTCGGAACCTGAACGGGCCCCGGCAATCTTAAATCCAATTTTTCTTCAAACATAGCTTCCTCCCCTTATCGATTCTGATTTATATTTTGCTAATGAGTTATGTTGCAATTTCCGTGCCAAGGTTAAATGTCTTTTGTACAAAGGTTTGTTTGTTAGAGGAGTGTTTCAGCGTTTCGTATTGGAACGATGTGGAACAGATGGTGGTGTGAGAAAATTTTCATGTGATGAAATGGGTTCTTCTTTTGGGAGGGTGGTACCGTAATGAAGATGATTTTTTGGGGATATCCTGATTCCGTATTTTTGGCAGCGGTTATGACGACTGATTTTTATCTGTCTTCTAGTTAGGGTGTTGATTTAAGTGATTATAACCATTTTCTCTATACAAGCTCCCTCAATTTCGTCGTTATGCTGTGCGATTAACTACCAGTTTCGCTTTACTGCGCTCCATTTCGGCGTTATTCTGTGTGATTAACTACCAGTTTCGCTTTACTGCGCTCCATTTCGGCGTTATTCCATGCGATTAACTACCAGTTTCGCTTTACTGCGCTCCATTTCGGCGTTATTCCATCAGATTAACTACCATTTTCGCTTTATTGCGCTCCATTTCGGCGTTATTCCATCTAATTAACTACCATTTTCGCTTTGCTGCGCTCCATTTCGGCGTTATTCTGTGCGATTAACTACCATTTTTCTTTACTGCTATTTTTTTCGGCGATAATCCATGCGATTAACTGCCATTTTCGCTTTACTGCGCTCCATTTCGGCGTTATTCCATGCGATTAACTGCCAGTTTCGCTTTACTGCTCTCCATTTCGGCGTTATTCTGTGCGATTAACTACCATTTTCGCTTTACTGCGCTCCATTTCGGCGTTATTCCATGCGATTAACTCCAGTTTCGCTTTACTGCGCTCCATTTCGGCGTTATTCCATCAGATTAACTGCCAATACAAGCTCTTTTTTTCGGTTTTAGTTAGTGTGGTTGACTGCTATTGTTTCCTTCCTGCTCTTGATTTTGTGAGCAAATATACTGCAGCTTTTCAATCACTTTCTCAATAATTAGTTACTTCGAAAATTATGAAACAACAAAAGGCAGCCCCATTCTTTCGAACAGGCTGCCTTTTTTACATTATTAATTTGGTCGTTCTAGGAAATCTTTTTTAATTCATCTGTTAAGCGGATGAATTCTTCTTTGTTTCGGCTAGTCAGTGCTACATCAATTTTTTCGCGAAGCTTTTCTTTTCGGTATTCCTTAAGAGCTTGATTTAGGACTTGTTCTGCTAACAATGACACGTTTTCCTCAGACTGTTGCGGCGAGTTAAGTAGACGTTTTTCCATTTAAAATCAACCCCTTGACCTTTTTTCTATTGTAACAGAAGTTTTCAGATTATTCAAATCATTATTTACTGGAAATTTTGTCAGCAGCTGCTAAGCTTGTTACATACAATGTACCCGGTAAGTGAACAGTTTAAACAAAATACAAAAAAGCTGACTCATGAGAAGAACTAATTCTCTCACAAGTCAGCCCTCTTATCCTTTGGCTGATTCTAGTATGCTCATTACATTTTGTACAGACTTAACTGATTGATCAAGGGCTTTTTTTTCATCGGCAGTCAATGGAATTTCAATGACACTTTCTATTCCATTTCCGCCCAGGATTGCAGGCACTCCCAGATAGATGTTACTGTATCCATACTCACCTTCCAGGTAGGCAATTGAAGGCAGGATTCGTTTTTTATCTTTCAGTAGCGCTTCAGCCATCTCGACCATTGAAGCTGCAGGAGCATAATAGGCACTTCCCTGGCCAAGCAGATTTACAATTTCTCCTCCGCCTTTTCTGGTTCTTTCCACAATCGCTTCAATCCGGTCGGCAGGGAGAATTTTTTCAAGCGGAATACCGCCAGCATATGAATATCTCACCAGCGGAACCATGTCATCTCCATGACCGCCCAGGACAAAACCAGAAATATCTTCAATGGAAACTCCCAGCTCTTGGGCCACAAACGTATTGAATCGGGCGGTATCCAATACTCCCGATTGGCCGATTACCCGATTCTTCGGAAAACCAGTGGTTTTATAGCAGACATATGTCATGGCATCCACAGGATTACTTAAGACAATGATATAGCTTTCCGGGGCGTATGTTTTAATGTTTTGAGAAACCTCTATCATAATCTTCTCATTCACAGCGACCAGATCGTCCCGGCTCATTCCCGGCTTTCTTGGCATTCCAGCTGTTATCAATACTAAATCTGCATCTTGAATATCCTCATAGCTTGATGTGCCGGTTATGCTGGCATTGAAGCGCTGAACCGGCCCGGCTTCAAGCATATCAAGTGCTTTGCCTTTTGTTGGGTTTGTCTGTGAAGGTATGTCTACTAAGATTATGTCTCCCAATTCTTTTTGGGCCAGCATCAGTGCTGCTGTCGCACCCGTAAAGCCTGACCCGATAACGGCAATCTTTCTTCTCTTAAAAGTCATGGCCGTTCCTCCATTTCATCATACTAGTGGAGTACTCTATTTTTCTTCAACGCTATCTGGTTCCTCGGCAGATATCTGTTTCTTTTTGCTTGCTCCCTTTTTTATGGAGATTGGTTCAGGAGCTGCTTCTTGTTTCATTTCCTTTGGTTTCCTGTCATCTAATAAAGCTTTCTTTATATCTTCATCAGGATGAGGTATAACATGTGCTGACACGAGTTCACCCACTCTGGCTGCTGCTTCTTTTCCTGCATCCACAGCAGCCTGAACAGCACTTACATCCCCCTGAACCAAAACCGTGACTAAGGCGGCGTCCACTTTTTCCTGTTTCACTAAAGTAACATCGGCAGCTTTCAGCATGGCATCTGCTGCTTCAATGGAGCCAATCAGCCCTCTTGTTTCAATCATGCCAAGTGCTCTTGCCATCCTATTTCACCTCTTTCTTTTCAACATCAACAGAATCGATAATTCCAATAATCAATGCATCAATTGGCAATCTTAAATTCCCGGACATGTTTGAAGCCGAACTTCCACGCGTAACGAGAACTTGATCACCAACTCCTGCCCCAATACGGTCAACCGCAACGAATGATTTTTCTGCTGAAAGTCCATGAGGCTCGACAACCAAAAATTTCAGGCCAGTTAAATCATCTTCTTTTCTTGTGGCCCATACATTGCCGATTACCGTTCCCATTTCCATGTATTTTCAGCCCCTTTTGTATCCATAACAACAATGCTTTTTCCCAATTCCCGTGCTGTATCACGCGCTAAAGGTGTTATAATTGTCTGTTTATCTGCGAATATTTCATTCATTTTGCTTTCCTGAATATCTCTTTGAGTAATCAGCTTCTTTGAGTCCGGCTTACCAGTATTTATAGGCTTTGGAGCTGCAAAATCCTCCAGGCTGTTGATTTCAACCCCGAACTTTACCAGCTTTTCCTTATACTCCATTAGAGTTGAAAAATACTCTCCGTTAGTTTTTTTCTCTCCATTCAGGATTTTATAAAGATTTGTT
>NZ_CAXQGS010000064.1:0-29199 GCF_964223445.1 Cytobacillus sp. | reverse complement strand
AATAATCAAAGGTGTTTCCCACCAGGCGCCAACCAAAAAGTGGCAGCTTTTCAATCAGGTTGTAACTGGTTTTGTACAGCAGCATTTTAAATAAAAAAATCCGTATCGTCATTGCACGATACGGATTTTTTTAGCCCTCATTTGCGTCAGGTTTGATTGCTATAATGGCTGCAAGGGCAGCAAGAATGGTTATTCCGCTTAATATATAAAAAAGCCCTTGATCAGAATGCTTCATCAGAATGGCAATGGCCGGCGGGCCGCCCGCAACGCCTATAAACCTCATTGAACTGTATAAAGAAGTAATGGTTCCACGTTCTTCTTTTGCAATTCCTTCCGTAATTAGTGCATCCAATGAAGGCAATGCAACTCCTATTCCAATTCCGGCAAACAGGAACATGCTGATCATAAACCACATATTGTTTGAAAAGCTTAAGATTGCAGTGGCAGCAGCCACTAGTACTGAGCCTAAAAAAATGATCCACTTCATCAGTATTTTATTTTCTTTTATTTTTTTTCCTGTCAGATAGGACGAAAGGCATAGTGCGCCAAGCGGTACAGCCAGGAGAAGCCCTTTTTTAACATCTTTAATATCATAAGTCTTTTCAAGCACATCAGATAAATAAAAAAGTATACCAAACAGCACAAACATGAGAATGGCACCTATTAAGAAAATAGCATAAAGCCATTTTCCGTTGTTTTTAAAGGTATCCTTGATATTGCTCCAAAATCTCTTTAGCGGAAGCGGCTCTTCTCTTTTATTTGGTGTTTTTACAAGGAAGAAAACCAGCAGGATTGAAATCGTACAAAAAACAGGAAAAGAAAAAAACGGTAAAAACCAAATAAACCCTGCCAGAAACGCTCCGAGAATAGGTGATAGAACTTTTCCAAAGGTATTGGAAGTTTCAATCAGGCCAAGGGAGCTGCTGACATCATCATCATTTTTAAACATATCTCCGACTAAAGGCATAACAATTGGTGCCGCACCTGCTGCCCCAACACCCTGCAATGCCCTCCCGGCTAATATGATCCAATAAGCATCAGCCATTTTCCATGCCGCCCATCCAGAGATCAGCCCCCCAATTCCTGCAATGAGAAGACTTGGTATAATGACTTTTTTACGGCCAATGTGATCTGATAAAAAGCCTGCGATTGGAATCAAAATAATAGCTACAATACTGTAAACGGTGATAATCATGCTGGATTGGAATGCAGAAATATTTAGTTTATTTTCCATCGCCGGCAGAACAGGAATCAGCATGGAATTCCCAAGAGTCATAACGAGAGGAATTGAAGAAAGTGAAAGAATGGCCCATTTTTGATTATGGACATCATCACCTGACTTCTTTTTAGCTTTTGAATTTACAGATTGTAAATTTTCAACATGCTCCATATTTCTGACCTTCCTTTTCGTTAATCAAACTAGTCTTAATATGGGCTAATTGCAGGAAAACTAACTAGAAAAACCTCTGTCTTTTTATGGGAAATTCAAATTCTGGAAAAATATGTTTCGATTTACTAAAAGGAAAGCGTTAAAATATAGAGAAAAGCGAATCTGGTGAGGGGATATTGTGAAAGAAATTATTGCGTTAAGCATAGGAAAGCCGAAAAAGCACAGCTGGAAAAACCGTGAGGAGATATCGGGAATCGGCAAAGAGAAAATTGAAAGTGCGTTCTTAACGAAGGATGGTTTCCAGGGGGATGGAGTGGCAAACACTGATTTTCATGGCGGACCCGACCGGGCAGTTTGCCTATACCCATTCGAACATTACGGGATGTGGGAAAAAGAATTTAAAAAGACATTCTGTCCACCGGCATTTGGTGAAAATATTTGTGCGGGTAATATGCTGGAAAAGGATGTTTTTATAGGTGATATCTTTTCGCTTGGTGAATCCGCTATCCAAATAACACAGGGCCGCATTCCATGTTCAACCATCTCAAAGCATAACGAAGAAGATCGGCTTTTAAGCAGAATTGTTGAAACATGCTTTACAGGCTATTTTTTCAGGGTGCTAAAGGAAGGAACTGTAACAGCAGGCAGCGTACTTAAGCTCGAAGAAAGAAAGCAGGAAAAGGTATCGGTTCTACAAGGAAATTTTATCATGTTCCATGACCGCAAAAATCGTAAAGCAATTGAAGAATTGCTGCAGATTGAAGCCCTTGCAGATGTCTGGCGTGAAAAGCTGGAAAAAGCTCTATAATAAAAAATTAATAAATACCCTTGACATTTTTCATTTATCGGAATAGTATAATAAACAATATATCGATCGGCAATGACAAAGAGTAGTAGCTGCAGTGGAAGCTAAAGAGAGCTGATGGTTGGTGCAAATCAGTGTGGAAACAGCAGTGAATGGACTTTCGAGCCTCCAAACCGAACCTTTTTAAGCAGTAGGCTTTGGCGAACAGTCTCATCGTTACAAGGGACAGATATTTCAACGTTTATTCGTTTTGATATCTGTTAAAGTGAGCTGATTTCTATCAGCTAATGAAGGTGGCACCACGGGTCTCTCGTCCTTTTTAGACGGGAGGCCCTTTTTTATTGTTAAATAGCTTTATTACTTTAAATCGCTGAGCAAGAGGAGTAGATTGATGGAGTCCGTTCAAGAGAGCCGGGGAAAGGTGAAAGCCCGGTACGGAAAATCATTCGAATGGACTTGCGAGAGGCTTCCTGAACGATAGTAGGGAAGCACGGGTTTCCACCGTTAAAAGGATAGGGTATCGATATGTTTCCGTACCCGAAAAAGGGAGCAGCATGTTGCTCTAAAAAGAGGTGGCACCACGTTCACAAGACACGTCCTCTATACCCGCAGATTCTGTCTGTGTGTATAGGGGACTTTTTTATTTAAAGTTAAGTATAAATTCTGAAGTTAGATAACTGTCTAGCACAAGTAGCCTACCATCCTCGAGGTGTCGGGGGTGATCAAGGCGCTTACGCTTTTCTGAATCCAAAAGAACTGGAGGAGAAATATATTGAAAACGATATTGGAAGGTCCGTATATCATCGAAGAGCTTGAGGGGGACACATTAACACCTATTTTAATCTATCAGAGAATGAGCGGAAGAAAGAAATTTCTGTTTGAAAGCTCACTTAAGCATGAAAAGTCGGGAAGGTTTTCCTTTATTGGTGCAGACCCTGTTATGGAACTAAAAGGGGATGGATCTCGAACGGCTGTTTCTGCAGACGGACAAATTGAAGTTTTCGATGAAAAGCCACTTGATGTAGTAAGAAGGCTGATGCCAGAGGAAATGCCTCACCCCTTAGAACAGTTCCCATTTTGTGGAGGAGCTGTTGGATATGCAGGCTATGATGTGATCAGGCAATACGAAGATATTGGGGTGATTCCTCATGATGAGTTGAATGTTCCGGATGTCCATCTTATGTTTTTTGAGGAAGTGGCCGTTTTTGATCATCTCGAGCAAAAGGTATATCTGGTAGCCATGCCTATACTGTCAGCAACCGATGAATCCCAGCTTCGTGAAAGATTACAGAAAAGAAAGTCTGAAATACAAAAGGGGGCTGTGGCATCTGAATCGGAAGAAGCAACGCTGTCGGCATTCAAAGCATCCATATCTAAAGAAGACTTCGTTGAAAAAGTAAATAAAGCCAAGTCCTATATTGAAGAGGGAGACATTTTCCAGGTAGTGCTTTCTCAGCGGTTAAAAGCAGAATTGACTGGAGATCCTTTCGCATTTTACCGGAAGTTAAGAGTGCAAAATCCTTCCCCCTACATGTACTATCTTGATTTTGAAGAATATGCGGTTGCAGGGGCATCGCCTGAAAGTCTTATAAAAGCAACTGGAAATAAGGTAATTACTAACCCTATAGCAGGAACAAGGCCAAGAGGCAAGACAGAAGATGAAGATTTACAGCTTGAAAAGGAACTGATAGAAGATGAAAAGGAGCTTGCCGAACACAGGATGCTGCTCGACCTGGGCAGAAATGATCTCGGCCGTGTCTGCGAATTTGGATCTGTAACTATAGAAAAAAACATGGTAATTGAGAGATATAAGCATGTCATGCACCTTGTTTCCGAAGTTGGCGGGAGACTGAAAAATCCACACACAGCGATTGATGCCTTAATAGCGTGTCTGCCTGCCGGAACGGTTTCAGGTGCACCCAAAATTAGAGCAATGGAAATCATCAATGAACTTGAAACAGTGAAAAGAGGAATTTACTCAGGGGCAGTCGGCTATTTTTCCGGAAACGGCAATATGGATTTCGCCCTGGCAATCAGAACAATGGTGATAAAAGATGGATTCGCTTATATACAAGCTGGGGCAGGCATCGTGCATGATTCTATTCCTGAAAAAGAGTACGAAGAAACACTTCATAAATTAAAAGCATTTTTGGAGGACAAAAAATGATTCTGCTGATTGATAATTATGATTCATTCACATTTAACCTTTATCAGTATTTAGGTGAACTGGGACAAGAAATTAAAGTTGTAAGAAATGATCAGATCACAATCGAAGAAATTGAAAAATTAAATCCTGAAGCAATTATTCTTTCACCTGGACCCGGTCGGCCGGAACAAGCAGGGATCATTGTGGATGTTATTCAGGAGTTTTACAGGAAGCTTCCTATACTGGGCATTTGCCTTGGCCATCAGGCAATTGGCTATGCGTTTGGTGCAAAAATTGAAAAAGCAAAGAAAATTATGCATGGCAAGGTGTCTAATCTTAAGCATAACGGATCGCAGCTGTTTCAATACATGCCGCAGCCAATCAACATCATGCGTTACCACTCCTTAGTTATTCAGTCGGGAACGTTGCCTGGCAGCTTTAAGGTTATGGCCAGGTCAATGGATGACAATGAAATAATGGCAATCAAGCATGAGGACTATCCTTTATACGGTTTGCAATTCCATCCGGAGTCTGTAGGAACAGGCCTTGGAAAGAGAATTTTGGAAAACTTTTTACAAACTATCGGGAGGGAAAATAAGGGTGAAAACAATACTGCAAAGGTTATCTGATCGGGAGTCATTAACAGAGGCAGAAATGAAGGAAGCCGTGGAAAATTTATTTGCCAATGACGTGACAGACAGTGAGATTGCGGCATTTATGGTGAGTCTTAAAACGAAAGGGGAAACAGTTGAAGAAATTGCAGGGATTGTAAAAGCGATGAGGGATAAATCCCTTTCATTTAGAAAGAAAATTCCTAATGTTTTGGATAATTGCGGTACAGGAGGAGATGGCTCAAGCAGCTTTAATATCAGTTCCACATCGGCCTTTGTGATTGCGGGAGCCGGAATTCCTGTTGCCAAGCATGGCAATAGAAGTGTATCCAGCAAAACAGGCAGTGCCGATGTATTGGAACATTTGGGGATAAATTTAAATCACTCCCCTGAGCGCACGGAGGAGATTCTGGAGGAAATTGGGATTGCCTTTCTTTTCGCTCCTCACGTTCATCCGAATATTAAAAGAATCATGAAAGTGCGCAAGGACCTGAGAATACCCACAACCTTCAATCTAATAGGACCATTAACCAATCCGGTTGAACTTGATCATCAGCTTCTCGGGATCTATCGGAGAGATTATATTGAAATGTTTGCAGAGGTGTTAAAAACTTTGGGAAGAAAACGGGCAGTTGTTTTAAATGGTGCAGGCTTTATGGATGAGGCATCCTTGCAGGGGGAAAATCACCTGGCCATTCTTAATAACGGCAAGGTAACGAAAAAGGTTCTTCACCCAGAGGAAGTTGGCCTATCCGTCAGCAGCAATGATGCGATCAGAGGCGGAGATTCAAGGGAAAATGCTGAAATACTCCTGAGTGTCCTTAAGGGGGAGACGGGAGCAAGAAGGGACACGGTCCTTCTTAACGCCGGGATTGGCATCTTTACAGGAGGCAAGGCCGAAACAATTCAAGGCGGGATAAATTTAGCCAGAGAAAGCATTGATTCAGGTGCTGCATTAGCAAAACTGCACAGGTTAATTGATGCAAGTAAAAGTGTCCATAAAGAGGTGATATAAGTGGGAACAATTCTAGATAAAATACTGGCTGAAAAAAGAAAAGAAGTCATCATGCTGCAGCAGGAAAAAGAATACTTTCAAGCTGGGGAAACAGTGATAAAACGTTCATTTATTAACAAGCTTGCATCAGGCAGTGAACTGGCTGTGATTGCCGAATTCAAAAGAGCTTCACCTTCAAAAGGTGATATAAATACCGGGCAGAATCCGAAAGATCAGGCATTATTTTATAGAAAGTATGGTGCGGATGCCATTTCCGTTTTAACAGACAATAGGTTTTTTAAAGGCAGTTTTGCGGATTTGTCAGCTGTCAGAGAGGCAGTCGGCCTGCCTATCCTTTGCAAAGACTTCATTATAGACGAGGTGCAAATTTTAAAAGCAAAAGCATCAGGGGCAAACCTAATTTTACTCATTGCTGCTGCCATGGAAGCTGAACGGCTTCAAGAGCTTTTCGATTTTGCAGAAAATGAAGGCCTTGAAGTATTGATGGAGGTTCATAATGAAGAAGAACTGGAAATAGCTCTGAAAACCGGTGCACAGCTGATTGGAGTCAACAACCGGAATTTAAAAACTTTCGAAGTAGACCTTGGTGTAACAGAAAAACTTGCGCCGCTAATTAAGAAGGCGGGAAGATTCCTGATCAGTGAAAGCGGGATTAAGTCAGAAGATGATGTACGGCGTGTAATTGCAGCAGGAGCCAACGCCATTCTTGTCGGGGAAGCATTTATGAAAGCAGAGAACCTGGAAGGGCTTTTGAAGGCCATGAAGCTTCCTTTGCAGGGGGCTGTCAGACAATGAAGGTGAAGATTTGCGGAATCAGGGATATCAGCACGGCACTTTCTGCGATTGAAAGCGGTGCGGATGCCCTGGGATTTGTTTTTGCTGAAAGCAAAAGAAAAATTAATCCTGAGTCAGCAGGGGAGATAATCAAAGAGCTGCCAAGAGAGGTTTTAAAAGTCGGAGTGTTTGTAAATGAAACGAAAGAGATCATTGAGGAAATTGTAAGTGTTTCAGGGATCAATGTCATTCAGCTTCATGGAGATGAAACGCCGGAATTTTGCAGCTCATTTTCTTTACCAGTTATAAAGGCTCTGAGCATTGGTTCACCAGAAGATCTTTACCAACTGGATGAATATTCATGTGAATACGTTCTTCTTGATAGTCCGAAAGGAAAATATCGGGGGGGCAACGGGGTATCGTTTGATTGGTCTATTCTAAACAATAACCCAAAGCAGAACAAAAAAATGATCCTCGCTGGAGGACTCAATCCTGAAAATGTGGGGGATGGAATTAAAGCAGCCAATCCTTATATGGTTGATGTAAGCAGCGGGGTTGAGACTGAAGGGAAGAAAGATCCGGAGAAAATAAAAAGATTTATAGAAAACGCTAAATGTGTGGAGAGGGAGGAAGTAAAATGAACACAGCATACACCTTGCCTGATGAACGAGGTCATTTTGGGGAATTTGGAGGAAGGTATGTGCCTGAGACACTTATGCAGGCCATTCTTGAATTGGAAGAGGAGTATAAGAAAGCACAAGCTGATGAAGGTTTTCAGAAAGAGCTGCAGGGTTTGCTGAAAGACTATGTCGGGCGTGAAACTCCTCTTTATTTTGCGGAGAACCTCACAAAATACGCCGGCGGTGCGAAGGTCTATCTTAAAAGAGAAGATTTGAATCATACAGGTGCCCATAAAATAAACAACTCACTGGGCCAGGCTTTATTGGCGCTGCGAATGGGAAAAAGAAAAATAGTAGCTGAGACGGGTGCAGGGCAGCATGGAGTTGCAACAGCAACTGCATGTGCTCTCTTAAATCTTGAATGCATTATTTTTATGGGTGAAGAGGACATCAGAAGACAGCAGCTGAATGTATTCAGAATGGAACTGCTTGGAGCGAAGGTGGTTGGGGTGAAATCGGGAAGCGCCACATTAAAAGATGCAGTCAACGAAGCACTGCGCTACTGGGTGACAAATGTCGAGGATACACATTACATCCTTGGCTCTGTCATGGGACCTCATCCCTTTCCTATGATTGTACGCGATTTTCAAAGTGTTATCGGAAATGAGACCAAGGAGCAATACCTTGAAAAAGAAGGGAAGCTTCCTGATGCAGTTGTAGCCTGCATTGGCGGTGGGAGCAATTCAATGGGAATGTTCTATCCTTTCATAAAAGATGAAACTGTCCGCATGATTGGGGTGGAGGCCGCAGGATTGGGAACAGATACTGAGAAACATGCCGCATCTTTAACAAAAGGAACTCCTGGAGTTCTTCATGGGGCATTAATGTATTTGCTTCAGGACGAACACGGACAAATTCAGGAGGCCCATTCCATCTCGGCTGGGCTTGATTACCCCGGAGTTGGCCCGGAACACAGCTATTTGAAAGACAGCGGAAGGGCCGAGTATGAATCCATCACAGACGATGAGGCGCTGGCTGCGTTAAAGCTTTTATGCAAATTGGAAGGCATTATCCCTGCACTGGAAAGCTCTCATGCTGTTGCCTATGCGTTAAAGCTTGCACCGCAAATGAAAAAAGACGAAGGCATTGTCATCTGTTTATCTGGCAGAGGAGATAAAGATGTAGAAACTGTAAGAGCAAAATTAGGAGGGAAAGGACAATGAACCGGGTTGAAAAAGTTTTTCAGAGCCTAAAGCAAAACAATGAAAGAGCATTTGTGCCATATATAATGGCCGGGGATGGAGGCTTAGAGACACTGGCCGAGAAAATCACTTTTCTCGAAAAAGCGGGAGCAACTGCCATTGAAATTGGGATTCCATTTTCGGATCCAGTTGCCGATGGGCCAGTAATCCAGCAAGCTGGCATTCGAGCATTAGAAGCCGGAACAACACTTAGAGGCGTCTTAGCTAAAATTGCGGAAATCCGGCCTATTGTTCACATCCCGCTTATCTTTATGACATACATGAATCCAATCATGGCATATGGCATTGGCAACTTTATTTCTGATGCCTCAAGGTCTGGGGTAGACGGCTTAATATTGCCTGATCTTCCTGCAGAAGAAGAGGAGATAATTGCACCAATCGCAGAGAGAGCTGGAATTGAAATCATCCGGCTTGTGACCTTAACCAGTCCATTGGAGCGGATCCAGGCGATTGCTAACAAGGGGAAAGGCTTTTTATACGCTGTAACGGTTAATGGCATTACGGGTGCAAGAAAAGAATTTAAAGATGAGCTCGGAAAGCATTTGAAGAATGTTAAAGATGTAAGTCCGATACCGGTATTGGCAGGCTTCGGAATTTCTGAACCAGAGCACGTAAAAGATATGAATCAGCATTGTGACGGTGTAATCGTTGGAAGCAAGATCATAGAACTCTTTCAAAGCGGTGAGTTAGCAAAAGTTGAAGAACTGATTGCTTCATCTAAAATAGAAGAAATTAAATTGTGAAACAAAAGCTTTCTCCTTGAAGGGGGAGGCTTTTTATTTGATTAAGCCCATTTATAAAAATATTTATTGTAAAGGTTGACATGCAAAGTGAATACATTATAATTACAAGTAATCCGAGTAAATTAATGAGATTTATGGGAATAGGTGATTTTGAATGTTCATTGAGATAAACGATGTGAATAAACAATATAGCGATAAAGAAAATCGTCCTGTTGACGTCTTGAAAGATATTAATCTAACCATTGAAAAAGGCCAGTTTGTTTCAATTTTAGGCCCTTCAGGATGTGGAAAGTCAACACTTCTTTCAATCGTCGCGGGGCTGACTAAAACAACTTTGGGACAAATTCAAATTGATGGAAAAGCCATAACAAAACCTGGAAAAGACAGGGGGATGGTTTTCCAGCAGGCAGCCTTATTCCCTTGGCTGACAGTCATGGAGAATGTCACGTTTCCGCTAAAAAAGGAAATGAAGAAGAAGGATGCAGAGGAAACAGCACTTAAGTATCTGCAAATGGTTCAGCTGGGAAAATATATATCCCATTATCCTCATGAACTTTCTGGCGGAATGCAGCAAAGGGTGGCCATTGCGAGAGCGCTTGCGATGAACCCGGAAACACTCTTAATGGATGAACCATTTGGAGCTCTTGATGAACAGACCCGTTCGCGTCTGCACGGACAGCTGGAAAACATCTGGACTGAGACGAAGAAAACCATTCTTTTTGTTACTCATAGCATCTCAGAATCTATTAAACTTTCAGATCGGATCATTGTTATGGGGACAAAGCCGGGAATCATTTTACAGGATATAGCGGTTGACATACCCAGACCCCGTGAGGAACACAAAAACGAAATGCTTGAGATTGAAGAACACATTATGAAATACCTGAAGAAGGAAATTGATAAAGTTGTAAGTGAGGAACTCCAATATGCAAACAGCCATTAAAAGGATCATATTTTTTGCAGCCATCATTGCATTTTGGGAAATTGGATCACGGCTAGAGCTTTGGCATCCTCTGATTTTCCCTTCCCTGTCCAGCGTATTCAGTGCTCTTGTTGAAGGGTTCCAGGATAAAACTCTCATCTATGATTTAATTGCAAGTTTTAAGCGGCTCGCAGTCGGTTTAACTATCAGCCTTATCATTGGGACTCTGATTGGAATTCTTTTAGGGAAATCCAAAACAGCTGATGAAACACTGGGTGCAGTCATCCTCGCCTTGCAAAGTGTTCCCAGCATCGTCTGGCTGCCGATCGCGATTATGTGGTTTGGCTTAAATGAAAAGGCTGTTATTTTTGTAACCATACTTGGCGGTACATTTGTAATGGCTCTGAACATGCGAACAGGGATTAAAAATGTTTCACCTTTATATATCAAAGCAGCTCAGACAATGGGTGCGAATGGAATAGACTTATTCACAAGAGTCATCTTTCCGGCATCCATTCCATACGTTGTCACTGGTTCACGTCTTGCCTGGGCATTTGCCTGGCGCGCACTGATGGCCGGTGAGCTTTTAAGCACAGGACCAGGATTGGGCTACACACTTCGTTATGCTTCAGACTTTGGAAGAATGGACATCGTGATTGGTGTCATGATTATTATTGGAGCGATTGGAATGATTGTTGACCAATTCATATTCCAGCGCATTGAAAAATCAGTCATAAAAAAATGGGGACTTGAGTCTTAATTTTGGAGGGGTATTAATGAAAAAGGCTATTTTATGGGTTGCTGTATTATTTACTTTCACCGGTCTGCTTGCCGGCTGCGGATCATCTGAGAAGAGCAGCGGTGAGGAAGACAAGATTGTCATCGGTTATTTCCCGAATATCAATCATGTGCCAGCAATGGTTGCGAAAGATCAAGGCTATTTTGAAGAACAGCTTGGCGATGGAACTAAAGTAGAATACAAGACATTTGCTGAAGGCGGTTCATTCATGACTGCCCTGAAAACAGGTGACATTGATGCAGGTCTTGTAGGACCAGGACCAGCAATGAACAACTTTTCAACCGGGGCTGATGTTAAAATTATCGCCGGTGCTTCAACTGGCGGAACAGTTGTCCTCGCCAGAGAAGGTGTAGAAATTAACTCACTTGAAGACTTCGAAGGGAAAACGTTCATTACACCTGGCGTGGGCTGCACGCACGACGTCCAGTATGAAACATATCTGGAAGAAGCCGGCATCACTTCAGCTCGCATCGGCGGTACAATGAAGCATTTAACAGGCAACCCGGCACAATATGCAAGTATGCTGAAAACAGGTAAAGTTGATATTGCAGTTGCTCCAGAACCATGGGCAGCAGTTATTGAACAGGAAACAAACGCTGAAGTCGTAATTGGCTGGGATGAAGTATCCTTCGGTGAAACACTTCCGGCATCAGTATTGGTTGCAACTGGCGATGCAGTAAAGAACAGCCCTGAAAAAGTACAAAAAATCGTTGATGCACATAAAGATGCAGTTAAATTTATCGAAGACAATCCTGAAGGGGCAAAAGCAATTACCATCAAAGACATTAAAGAAGTAACTGGCCAGGAATTGGAAAAAGAAGTCGTAGACCGCGCCTGGGAAAGAATTGGATTCACTTACGAAGTTGATGCAGACACAATCCAGGAATTTGCAGATTCATCCTACACTTTAAAATTCCTGAAAGATAAACCTGAATTCAGTGAACTGATTGCGAAAAATTTTATTAAATAATCATGCTTGGACCGGGGCCCTGATGGGTTCCGGTTTTTCTTGATGTTAGTGGAAAGGAAATTGGTTTGGCGCAATTGTGAAAGCTGACGGTGCGAAAAAGTGATGCGGCGGCGCGAATGACCTGCTGGATGGTGCGTTTATGGTGGAGTAAGGCGCAAATACGATTTGATAGAGCAAAAAACTTTAAAATCAGCGCATTAACCGGTCCTGTAGACGCATTCATGAAGCCATAATGAAAAATATTGACATGATTTCTATTGATAATGAAAAAAGTCATAAGCTCGAAACTGCCAAGAGCCCACCCGCGCGTAACTCACTGGAATCCGCGCGCAAAAGTAAAATCCCCGCGCACACCCTAAGCCAGGCCGAGCATCAAAACGTACTTGCTGTGCAGAAGAAGCCCACCCGCGCGAAACTCACCGGAATCCGCGCGCAAAAGTAAAATCCCCGAGCAAACCCTAAGTCAGACCACGCATCAAAACCTACTACCCGCGCAAAAGAAGTCCACCCGCGCGTAACTCACTGGAATCCGCGCGCAAAAGAACCATTCCCGCGCAAACCCTAAGCCAGGCCGCGCATCAAAACCTACTACCCGCGCAAAAGAAGCCCATCTGCGCGTAACTCACCGGAATCCGCGCACAAAAGAACCATTCCCGCGCAGACTTAACAGCATCAGTAAACCATCTCCTGGTTTAACTTTCACCCAAAAAAGGAAAAATACCATGCAAGTGACAAAACAACTTAGAAACAGGAGTGGCGCAAATGAAAAAAGGTATGGGTGTCTTAATTGCCGTTATTGCGGCAGTAGTCATAGCAGGCATGATGCTGATGTCCAGCTATAACGGGTTTGTAAGTGCTGAGGAAAATGTGGACCAGGCTTATTCTCAGATTGAGAACCAGCTGCAGAGAAGGCTGGATTTGATTCCTAATCTGGTAAATACAGTAAAGGGATATGCTGCTCATGAGAAGGAGACAATTCAGGCAATATCAGATGCGCGTGCAAGACTGGCGGGAGCAGGGTCACCTGAAGAGGAAGCTGCCGCAAACGCCGAGCTGTCAAGCGCTTTGAGCCGTCTGCTTGTAGTGGTGGAAACTATCCCAATTTAAAGGCGGATAAGCAGTTTACCCAATTAATGGACGAGCTTGCGGGTACGGAAAATAGGATTTCGGTTGCCCGAAAGGATTATAACGATCAGGTTGCTGTATATAACAAAAAAGTAAAAAGGTTCCCGGGTGCAATTGTAGCAGGGATAACTGGCTTTGATGAAAAAGAGTATTTTAAGGCTGATCCGCTGGCGAATGAAGCACCTGAAGTTGACTTTGGAGGCAATGGAGAATGATCATTCGCAGGGTCTCTTTGACCCTTCTTTTAGTATATTTAATAATGGGGGCATTTCCAGTACATGCAGATGAACCCATACCGGAGCCTGCTGGAGATATTTATGTCCAGGATTTTGCAGATGTCCTAAATGACCAGGAAAAATCTGAATTGAATAACCTGGGGAGGCAATTGGAAGATAGGACATCTGCACAGGCTGCAGTTTTAACTGTTGATACTACTGGAGACAGACCGATTGAAGAATATGCAAATGAAGCTTTCCGGTCTTATGGCATAGGCAGTGCCAAAGAGAATAATGGTGTCCTATTGGTTGTGGCCATGCAGGATCGGAAGGTGCGCATTGAGGTTGGTTATGGGCTTGAAGGCCAGATTCCCGATGGAAAAGCAGGACGGATTCTGGATGAAGTGACCCTTCCATATCTTCAGGATGGCCAGCCAAATAGAGCGGTAATTGAAACCTATAAGGTGCTTGTACAGGAAGCTGCCGGGGAAGAAGTGATTTTAGGCGGCGATTATGCTGATGCCGGAACACAGGATAGAGGAATTGGCATCCCTTCCTGGCTGATTATTGTAATTGCTGTTGGATTATTGTTCCTAGACATTAAATTTTTTGGAGGAGCCTTTTCATATGCAATCCTTTCAATTCTCTCAAGAGGGGGAGGCGGAGGAGGCGGCGGTCCCCGGGGTGGGGGAGGCGGTTCATCTGGAGGAGGAGGAGCCAGCCGCGGCTGGTGATAATTGAAAAAATAGCGGGAGCAGCAATCTCCCGCTTTTCTCTATTTATTTGGTTCCAGTTACACAAACGGTTAATACAGGGCGGGCTTCTTTATAAGAAATGGAAATAGAATGGAAACCAGCCGCTTCCATATCTGCTTTGATTACCTGACCGAGATTTTTGGCAATGGTGTCATCTGCTCCTTCTTCTCTTGGCTGAATTGTGATGGCAATTATTCCGTCTTCCTCAAGCATCCCATAGAGATGCTGCAGAGATTCTCTTGGCTTTGTCCATAATGGATAATTGTTGACTGAAAATATCTTATTATAAGTTTTATCGGGGAAGTAATCGTGAATATCTTTTACGAACAATCGGACCTTGCCCTGCCGAATATAGTCATCATTCAGTTTGGCTGCAGAAGTCTTCATATCTTCGGATACATCAACTCCATCCGTTTCTGCATGGCGGCAGTGATCCATTATATGCCTAATACTGAAGCCAGGACCAAAGCCCACTTCTAAAATAGAGTCCCTGCGATTAATCTTTAATTTTTTTATTGTCCATTTGTTAATCTTGCGGTTTTCAAGATACATGATTTTCCCGGCAAGCTTCCCCAGTAATCCTGCGGGTTTCTCAAATTGTTTTGCTAAAATATCGAACATGTCCCTCACCTCGTTGCTTAATACTTATATTTAGTCCCTTTAAAGAGGTTCTAAACCTATTCCGTAAAATGGATAAATAATTTTTAACTGGAAAAGGTACTAATATGAATTAAGATTGGAGGAAGTCCGGTGATTTATGGCGAAGATCAATACCGAAAAGATTTAAACCGGTATATTGACAATATCGACAATCAGATTCATTCTATTTCCAAAACGCTAGAGGACTTCAGCTGCTGTATTTTATCCGATTTTGAAAACCTGCAGAGGGCGGTAACAGAGGCTCACACAATTGCTTCGACTTATTATCTTCAGTCATATTTATCGCCGTATACCAAGGAATATTCAAGCTTATCATTGGCCGCCCAGCATTTATCGGAAAAAAGACATGGAGGGCTTATTGCTGTGGAGAGAAGACTTCCATTAGGCGACTACCTTCATAATGGGACGCCAATTGGAGCAAAAGTAAGCAGCACTTTGCTTGAAACCATTTTTTATCCCGGAAACCCATTGCATGACGGCGGTATTTTAATAAAAGAAGATACCATTATTTCTGCAGGCAACATCCTGCCTCTTGCCAATAAAACCATTGAGGGAAAAAAACTTGGGACAAGGCATAGAGCGGCAATTGGACTGACTGAAAAATCAGATGCTGTTGCCATTGTAGTTTCAGAGGAAACAGGCCGCATTTCTTTTGCAGTCGAAGGACAGCTGTATACAATCAGGACATGAAAATCCCCCTAAAATGGGGGATTTGTCATTATGACTTCTTATTAATTTGCTTTCCGCTTTTTTTCTGGCTTTGAGATTTATCATTTCCTGACTGAAACTCGCTTCCCAGTTCAACATCGTTTCGCTTATCCTGTTTTTCAATTTGGGCTCTCGTTTGATTTGCATTTTGTCTTCCTTGTTTTGTCATATCTTATTCCTCCCTTTAAATTAGCTGACAGTTTTAATATGCGCTATATCCGGGAATAGATGAACATTATATTGCTAAATTGAATTTATAGAGGTGATTTTATTGTGCGGCCGTTTTACATTAACAGAAACCATCGCTAAACTTCAGCTGCTGTTTGAATTTGAATACGCAGAAGGAGAGGTTATACCCAGATATAATATCGCGCCAAGCCAAAATATCTTAACCGTCATTGATAATGGCAAACAGCGGATCGGCAGGCAGATGAAGTGGGGGCTGGTCCCCTTCTGGGCTAAAGACGAAAAGATAGGTTACAAAATGATAAACGCAAGAGCGGAAGGCATTGATTCGAAACCAAGCTTCAAAGCGCCCTTTAAAAGCAGAAGGTGCTTAATTCTTGCAGATGGCTTTTATGAATGGATGAAAACAGATGAAGGTAAACAGCCGTACAGGTTCATTATGAAAGATGAAAAACCATTTGCCTTTGCAGGTATTTGGGATACATGGCATAAAGGAGATAATTCTTTAACGAGCTGTACAATCATTACCACGGGGCCAAATGAAGTAACCGGGGATGTTCATGACCGAATGCCGGTGATATTAATGGAAAGCGATTTTGAGGACTGGCTTAATCCCCGTTTTAATGACACTGAATATTTAAAGTCATTACTTGAACCTTATCCGGCTGAAAAAATGGATAAGTACCCTGTATCAAGTAAAGTGAATTCACCAAAAAATGAGCTGGCAGAATTAATTTCTCCCCTTAATACTTTATAAAACGGACGCGGTTGACGCGTCCGTTTTTTCATCATCTGCTCACAAACATCGGAAGCTCAGTATGACCCATTTCCCGTACATAAACAAACAAATTCCCTTTATGATTAATTTCATGATCCATTGCAAGCTGCAGCAGCTGGCTGCCTGTAAGTTCCATACCAAATATTCGCGTCAAATCAATGGTCCTATCCATTTCATCATTTGTTAATGATGAAATGATCTCAATGGTTTTTTCTGTATAGTTTTCAGCAGCTTCAGAAAGATTTGGCGCTATATCATCGAATTTCTCGCCAAACACTGCCGGGCTGCCTTCTTTTACTGTTTTGGCAAACATATAAAAAGAAGTAAGCATATGAGTAACCAGTTTGCCGGCTGCCATGCTTGTTTCAGTTGGTTTGTAATCATAGTTATTTTCATCAATTTTCTTGATTAGTTCATTGGTCACCTTTCTATGCGATAAAAAATAGTTCAGATATTTTTGCGCTCTTTCCATATTAAATTCCTCCTAAAAAAATAATCAGATTAATAGTTCCACTTAATCTCCTTAAATTCCTTTATATTTCAAAATATGTTTTTTGGATTGGCAGGGATTTGACAAAAAACGTGGAATTATTTAACAGGGGAAGATTTAGAAGAATCTCTATAATACAGACATAGTGTTCGTAAGGGGGGAGATTCAAACATGGGGAAAAAGAAGAAAAAGAAAAGCCATGTGCCTTTTAGGGTCAATTTATTGTTTTTTGCTGTTTTTGTTTTATTTTCTGTACTAATTTTAAGACTTGGAGTCGTTCAGATTGTAAATGGTGAGACATACAAAAAAGAAGTGGACAGGACGGAAGATGTCATCGTATCTAACCCGGTTCCAAGGGGAAGGATGCTTGACAGGAACCATCAGGTTATCGTGGATAATATCCCAAAGAGTGCAATTACATACACCAACCGGAATGCCAAACAAAAAGAAATGCTACAGGTGGCAGAACGGCTGGCCGTTTTGATTGATAAAAAGGCGGATAAAGTGACAGAACGCGATAAAAAGGATCATTGGATTCTAAAAAAACCTGAAGCTGCCCGGGATAAAATAACTGATAAGGAATGGAAGCTGTTTAAAGAGAAAAAGCTGGATGATAAGCAAATTTATGAGATGCAGCTTGAAAGAATTACAGAAGAAGATCTAAAACAGCTGAGCAGGCAGGATCTGGAAGTACGGGCGATCTTTCGGGAATTTACAAGCGGATATGCAATGACGCCGCAAATAGTTAAAAATGAAGGTGTATCAAGCAAGGAGTATGCTGCAGTAAGCGAAAATCTTCAGTATCTTCCAGGTGTCAATACAACCACTGACTGGGATCGGTCTTATGCTTTTGACAGTACGCTTCAGACAGTCCTGGGGAAGGTTACGGATACAAACGAAGGGCTGCCGCAGGAAAGGCTGGATTATTTTCTGGCAAGGGACTACAGCAGAAATGAACGTGTCGGAAAGAGCTATCTTGAAATGCAATATGAGGATGTTCTGCATGGTCAAAAATCAAAGGAAAAACTTATTACGAAAAAAGGAGATATTCTCGGAAGTGAACTGGTTTCTGAAGGACAGAGAGGTAAGGATCTTGTCCTGACAATTGATATGGATCTTCAGAAGGCTGTGGAAAAAATATTGGAAGAGGAAATTTGGGCTGCCAAGGGGACCCGGGGAACCTTTTTAATGGATCGTGCGTTTGTCGTTCTAATGAATCCGCATACTGGTGAAGTTCTGACGATGGCAGGAAAAATGATCGACAAAGATGATAATGGCAAAACGGTTATGCAGGATTATGCCCTGGGTACGATTACCTCCTCTTATAATGTGGGATCCTCTGTGAAAGGGGCGACTGTGTTAACAGGCTATAAAACCGGTGCAATCTCACCCGGGGCGACCTTTTTAGATGCACCCATGAAAATAGCAGGTACACCACAGGTGAAAAAATCCTGGTTTAACTTTCAGGCAATTATGAACGAAACAAGGGCTTTGCGAATATCCTCAAACGTATATATGTTCAAAACAGCAATTGAAATTGCTGATGCGCGGTATGCTTATGATCAGCCTCTGGGATTTAAAAATCCTAATGCATTTGAAGATATGAGAGAGTCTTTCGGCCAATTTGGCCTGGGGGTCAGAACTGGCATCGATTTGCCGAATGAGGCAATAGGCTATGAAGGACCTCTACGCTTGCCGGGATTTCTATTAGACCTTGCAATCGGACAGTATGATACCTATACTCCGATGCAAATGGCGCAATATATATCAACAATTGCAAATGGCGGCTACCGTATCCAGCCGCGCCTTGTAAAAGAAATCCGTGAGCCAGCCAGGGCGCAGGAGGAACTTGGCCCGATCTGGAAGGATATTCAGCCAACTGTCTTAAATACGATAGATGTAAGTGATAGAGAACTAAACACTGTCAAAGAAGGGTTAAGACAGGTGATGCAGCATCCTGAAGGGACTGCATATAGAAGGTTTGCAGATGCACCATATTCTCCAGCAGGAAAAACAGGTACTGCAGAAGCATTTTATGACGGCCCTCTCAAAAAAAAGGGAGATAAATTAATAGATGTTATGAACTTGAGCCTTGTTGCCTATGCACCTCATAATAATCCTGAAATCGCCATGTCTGTCATTGTTCCATGGGCATACCAGGGGAGAAGCGGACATACAGCCAATTATGAAATTGGCAGAAAAGTATTAGATGCCTATTTTGAGCTGAAAAAGAAGCGGATATCAGGACCAGAACAGGAACAGGCGGAAGAAGAAGGTTCCGAAACAGAAGAATCCTAATTCAAGTATGAGTTTTAGCGGTAAAAACGGCTGGACAAAAAAGCCTTTCCTTATTGGGAATGGCTTTTTTTATACCTGAGTTTGCTTTTAAAGTGATTCAGTTTTTCTTTAATGAAGACCGGTTTGTCGCTTTTTCCGAAGACTTTACGATGAACCGCAAATTGAATCGTTTCCTCCAAAATAGCGAGGATAATAATAGGAATGAAGATCGCCAGAATCCATAACCACATGCCCCTGCTCCTTTCGTCTGATCTGCATACATTTTATTTATATTCAGTAATGAATAAAGAATGATTTTTAGTGGAAAAATCACCCATATTATTTACCGACTGAATGACAATGAACAAAATCCGGTTTTAGATGTTTTCTTTAATAGCCTATTATTACTGAACTAAACATCTCTTTCATTAAAAGTTATGTTTAGTTTAATGAAAGGACATTCGGGAAAATAGGTTAATAAGGAGGTCTTGACATGAAAACTTTAAATGTAGAGCTTCAGTATGATGATCAGGTAATGAATGATAATGAGACAAAAGTATTTGATCAATTGAAGAACCAGTTCGAAGGAACAGGGTTTAAGGTGGTAACGATCATGGAAAATGATCAATATCTAAAGGAGCATTCCGGCCTTCCTAATCAAAAGAAAAACAAAGTGCTGCCATCTCAGCCTGAAGGAGCAGAACCTGATATCAATTCCAGCGGTGCCGGCGGCATGGTCTCCCCTGATTCCAGTGAAAGCAAATACTCTGAGTAAGAAACGTGAGCCTTAGTCCCATTTCGGACTAAGGTTTTTTTATTTTTAGGCTTTGTTAAAGAATAAAGTTGTTATATCAAAGATAACTTTACGATAACCAAAATGGTTTTAGACAGTTGTTCTTTCTCAGTTAACACAACTTATTATAAACTAAGGTTACCGGAATTTTCCAAATAATAGGAAGTTTATTGTTCCGTTAAAGGGCAGATTAATTCAATAATCGGAAGGAAAAAGGTATATAGAAAGGGAACTATTTGATATACCGGATTAAATAAAGGAGACAAGGTTATGAGTAAATCATTTATTGAACAAGTACATTATATTAGAATTCCTGTAAAAGATTTAGAACTGTCTGCACAATGGTATAGAGATGTATTAGGGCTCCAGTTACTAAACAATACTGAGGAACTTGCAATTTTAAAAGTAAATGAAGGACCTTTCTTACTTATCTTAATTCCTACCGAAGATGAAACATTTGCACATTTTACAATTGATAATGAACAAGAATTTAGCATTGGGTTTACAAGTCCAGAATTATCTAAATTTCATCAACACTTAATTGGTAATCAAGTTAAGGTAGAGGATATAAAAGAAGATAATGGCCATGCCTTTTTCCACTTTTATGACCCAAATGGTAATAAACTTCAAGTACACTGGTAAAATTATAATAAATAAATTACCTAATTTCATTATCGGGTGCTTTAACGGAATAAGAATGGGAACGTCCAAATCAGACGTTCCCATATTTTTTGCCTGAAAAACAACAATACTATTTATCAAAGCCTACTTTTAAAAGGAATTAATACATATAGAGAATTTGATTGGAGGAGGGTCATCTGTGAGTCAAAAGCTTTTAAGAGTGGGGACAGTCTACATACCTGCCAGAAATGTAATGGAATCCTTAAACTGGTACACAGTATGCTTGGAGCTGCAGAAAGCTATAGGGATGAAAAGGGATAAATGGCCATAATCAATATGGCAAGCCAAAGCTTTTTCCTTTTGGAAGCACCTTAAGAGGAAAGTGTTAATTTTAAGGATTCTGACGGAAGATTGCGATTTTGTTTAACCTTTGAAGTCGATGGAATAACAGAGCTCAAAAACTTGTATTAGGAACTTCTAGAGAAGGAAGTAAATACAGGAGCTATCGAAAATCGCAGGCATCCTGGCAGGAGTTTTGTGTTTCTTACCCGGAGGGCAACTTGTTTGATGTATGGAGTGAACTGAGCCCAAGTTTTAAGAAATAACATTTAGGCAAGAGAGCAGACAATGGACTCTGCTCTCTTTTTACATATGGACATCTCTTCAGCAAATCCTTAGCAATTATCTGATTTGTGAAGATGAAGCGGCGGAGGAATTAACCAGCCTTTTTCTTTATTCATTCGAAGAACCTTAACACCTAACGCAGCTTTCTGAGTATGAAATTGGCCAAACATGCCTGCGATATCTTCACGGATACATTGGCCCATAATTGTACTGCAGCCAACCAATCCTGCTGCCAGGTCTCCTGCTAATTTTGCAGCAACTTCAGGATCCATAAATCTGGCGCCAGCAGGAATATCGTTTACACAAGCTTCAGGTCTGTCAGGAGGTGAGGGAGGAAGGGCGATCCCGTTTTCCTTTAGCATCTCCTCAATTTGCTCCTGTTCCTGCTTGCAGAGGCGGATGGCTTCTTCAAGCATTTTTTTCAAGTCCCCATCCCCAGAGTGGCTAAGCATCGTTTGATAGGCAGAGGCCATTCCCTTTCCTGCCAGCAAGTAAGACCATGTGCTATAAACCTCGCCATAATGCAAAGGCTCGTCCTTTGGATTTCCGCTTAAAATACCCATTGTATACCTCCCGAAAAGATTCATTTTTTGTGCCGCCTTCCTTGTATTGCACAGCTATATCATGCCCAACAAGTGTCTTAAAATGTCATTGAATATTAAATGGTTAAACTGCCTCAGATTGTGGTAAATACCGTATAAAAGATAGAGGAGATGAAAAACAATGGACCAGACAAAAAAAACATATTATATAGATATTGAAAATGCGCAGATCTACACAGAACCGGTTGAAGCAGCCGAATGGCAGTTTAGAATTTTTGCCACAGATGAAGAACTGGCTCAGTTAAATGAATACATTAATGAGAATTATGATGCAGATCTAAAAACATTTGCCCGTGCACATGTCCCTTTCCTGGAATACCACAAGGAGTCCAAAAATGATGAATATGATGCATCCATGGAAGGCATATATAAAATGATTTATGAACTCGGTGATGAAGAAGCCCGGAGACATATAGAAAGGATGGGAATTTTATAATCGGAAAGATGCAGCCGGTCTTTAATCGGACTGGCTGCATTTTGAAAAGAGAATACATAAAAAAAGAACCGTCTGTTCTGTTTTCATCAGAATAACGGTTCTTATATTTGCTCCTGTATAATTGTTCTTTTTTGGTTTTTGTTTTCCTTGTGCGCATGTCCGCATACGCAAATGGGCTTCGATTGCACTCAGGGTTTCTTTTTCCCTCACGTACTGCTTTTTCCCTTAACTTCTTCGCAGCTGATTTAGCCATATGACCAACTCCTTTTCATGATTGTACCATAATGCTTAAATTGGAGGAATGACATTTGTTAACAGTAAGATAAAGAATACAAGACCAATAAGTAAAAAGATAACCGAGCCGAGAACAGCATAATTAGGCCTAAAGCTGAACTCCTCCCTTTTAGATAAGAATCCTGTCATGGCACTTGCGGTGCTGTCCATAAACCTCGTCACTATACCGCCGGTGCTTGAAAACCATACGGTCAAAGCTGTAAAAACCACACCTGAAAAAAACATGATTTCGATGAATCGGATTGAAAAGGCACTTGAAGCGATCAGGGTAATCAGAGCTTCTGCAGCTAATGTAATAAACAATATAAATATATTTTTTTTCATAATTCCGCCTCCTTATTAGAAATACGCCTGATTTTGGAAAAAGTTTCAATTTTTCTGCAAAGACCTTTGAGAAGGTCTTTTTTTAGTTGACACAACTCTGCAACAACATGCTCATTTAATATCCTTTCTTAAAGATAGGGGAATTTCCCCCCTCTAATGGGGAAGTTCCCTGATATTGAAAAACTCCTCCCGCTTTTACAATAAGGTTAAGGTAATTGTTTGTGAATGAGGAGGAGTTAATATGCAGGCAAAAGCTGCAGTCAACCAAAAAACGGGAAACACATTAAACAATGCGTTTGCATCTCATTTTGCCAAGTCGATGTTTTTATCTGTTACAGCATTAGCTATTCTTTCTTTTATTGGCACTAGAATGTTGACACATGTTGATTTAAACCTTTACGGATATATGGTCGGAACGATTGTGTTTATCGGAGGGTTTTTCTACAGGTTCATTGCCTGGGGCGAAAGGCCGCCAACAAAGCTTATCCTGAAAAAAGGACTGAAGCTGCTATTTAGAAAGTCAACGCCAAAAACGTCTGTTGAGCATCTTGCAACTTACAATTTTATCTGGAATAGGGGAATTTACCGATGGACTCAGCACGTGCTGATCGGCTGGGGCTGCATCTTATCCTGCTTCGTTACATTCCCTCTCGTTTTCGGATGGATGTATTTTACGATGGATGACAATGGCCATTACAACATTATTGCAATGGGCATGAAGGTAATGACTGTCCCGGCAGATGGCATCATTGCCAACCTTTCTTATAACGCGCTGAATATTACAGCAGTAATGGTAATCGCTGGAGTTTGCATGGCGCTGTACCGCCGACTGAAAAATATGCAGGCAAGAGCAGAGCAGAAATTTCTATATGATTTCATGCCTCTTTATATGCTGCTTCTAGTCAGCATCACAGGGTTGGCTTTAACCTTTATGAATATCTTTTTACACGGTGCGGGACAGCCGGCGATGTCACTGATCCATCAGTGGTCAGTCATCATTACACTGATTTACCTGCCATTTGGAAAGCTTGCACATATTCCTTTCCGCCCAATGAGTGTTTTGGCAAGAAACTACAGAGAACATTATGCTGAACAAGGCATGCAGGAATGCAAAGTTTGCGGAGATCAATTTGTTTCATCAGAACAATCAAAAGATGTCGTCGATGTACTCGGCGTGAACGATATTGAATTTAAAGCAAAGGAAGGACATCATCTTGCAGAAATGTGCCTCCCTTGCAGAAGAAAATACCGGATTGCACAATTTTCCGGATTCCCTACCCATGAAGTGAAGGTCAAGGAGGCAAACCAGAATGCAAAGGGATAAGTTTTTTAAAGAAATTGAGAATCTGAACCATCCGAATGAAAAATTGATAAAAACACACTGCAGCTATTGCGGCATGCAATGCGGAATGAATTTAAGGGTTAATACACAAACAAATAAAATAATCGGGGTCGAGCCCCGTTATGACTGGCCGGTTACGGTAGGGAAAATGTGCCCGAAAGGGGTTACCGCCTATCAGCAGACCAACCATAAAGACCGCCTGCTGAAACCGCTGATTCGGGATGATGCTTCTTTGAAGGGGACGGCAGAAGGGTTCCGTGAAGCAAGCTGGGATGAAGCATACGATTTAATTGCGAAAAAATTCAAAGAGCTGCAAACGGAATACGGAAAAGATTCACTCTCCGTCTTCAGCGGGGTATCTATGACAAATGAAAAATGTTATCTGACAGGTAAATTTGCCCGTGTTGCTCTTGCAACAAGATATATTGACTATAACGGCCGTTTCTGTATGTCAAGTGCTGCCGGCGGATTCCTCCGTTCTTTCGGAGTGGATAGAGGCTCAACATTGCCTTGGACAGATATTCATGAAACGGATTGCCTGTTTATCGCTGGTAGCAATACAGCTGAATGCCATCCAACTTCCATGTTCCGCATTTGGAACGTTCAGGAAAGAGGCGGCTATATCATTGTAGCTGATCCCCGGGAAACGCCAATTGCCAGAAGAGCTGACCTTCATCTTGACCTGCAGCCCGGAACAGACCTTGCACTTGCAAACGGGATTGTTAATCAATTGATTGAGATGGGCTATATAGATGAAGAATTCATTAATAAGCACACGAACGGTTTTGAAGAAACAAAGGAGCTTGTAAAGGATTTCACTCCTGAATATACAAGCATGCTGACTGGTGTGGCGCCGGAAAAAATCATTCGCGCTGCCGAAATATACGGAAAAGCTCCAAATGCAGTTGTCATGTTTGCACGAGGTGTTGAACAGCAGCATAAGGGTGTTGATAATGTTTCCGCCTACACCAATATGGCGCTTGTTACAGGTAAGATCGGCCGTCCAAATGCCGGAGTAGCCACTTTCACCGGGCAGGGCAATGGACAGGGAGGAAGAGAGCATGGACAAAAATCAGATTTGCTTCCAGGCTACCGGAAAATTACAAATCCAAAACATGTTGAAGAAGTATGCAGTGTTTGGGGAATCACACCTGAAGAAATGCCGCAGCCTGGTGTATCTGCTTATGAAATGATTGAGCTGATGGAGCAAAAAACGATTCGAGGTTTATACCTTCTATGTTCGAATCCTGCAGTATCTGCACCAAATCAAAATTTTGTCAGGAAAGCATTTAAGACCTTGGATTTCATGGTATGCTCCGATTTCTACCTTTCTGAATCGGCAGAATTTGCAGATGTTGTTCTTCCGGCTGTCACATGGTCAGAGGATGAAGGAACAGTAACGAATATTGAAGGCCGCATTATTAAAATCAATAAGGCACAGGAACCTGTCGGAGAATCGAAGCCGGACTGGCAAATCCAAGTGGAGCTGGCTGAACGCTTAGGAAAAGGAAAATACTTTTCACACCTAAAAACGGCACGAGATGTTGCAGATGAGTTCAGACTGGCTACCAAGGGCGGCTATGCTGATTACTATGGAGCTACATGGGATAAAATCGACAGGCAGGACGGGGTTTTTTGGCCGTGCAAAAATGAGAATGATGAAGGTCCACCACATATGTTCCTAGATAAAAAATTCTACCATCCGGACGGCAAAGCAAAGATTTGCGCGCTGCCATACCGTCCGCCAGCTGAAGAACCATGTGAAAAATATCCGCTCCGTTTAACAACGGGAAGGGTGGTATACCACTATCTATCTGGCAATCAGACTAGAAGAATACCATTCCTTCATGATATGTGCCCTGAACCATTTGTGGAGATCCATCCGGAAACAGCATCAAAATATAATATGGAACATGAAGAAAGGGTCCGTTTATTTACAAGAAGAGGCGAGGCCATCTATAAAGTTAAAATTACGGAAGCCATCCGGATAGATACCGTCTTTGTTCCATACCATTTTGGACATGAAGATTCTATTAATCTATTGACGATTGCAGCATTAGATCCAATATCACGTATGCCTGAGTTCAAGGCATGTGCTGCACAGCTGGAAAAAGTCGAATTAAAGAAGGTGCAATAAATGAAAAAGAGGCTGTATTTAGAACTTGAAAACTGTATAGGATGCCGTTCTTGTCTGGCAGCATGTACACAATGCGGGGGGCATGAGGAGCGAAACAGAAACTATGTGTATGATGTAAATCCTCTTGTGAACCGGCAGACGATGCCTCTCATGTGCCTTCACTGTGAAAATCCGGCATGTGCCCGAAGCTGTCCGGCCCAGGCCATTCAAATTCATGAGACAGGCGCTGTGTTATCTGCACTGGTGGAAAAGTGTATTGGCTGCCAGAACTGTACAATTGCCTGCCCATACGGCATACCAAAATTTGATCAAGAGCAGAACTTAATGTACAAATGTGACCTATGTATTGACCGTACTAAAGATGGAATTCCTCCTATGTGTGCGAGTGTATGTCCATCCAATACACTGCAATGGCTGTCAGATGAAGAAATTGAAAACAAGAAGAAGCAATTTAACCTTGATAACGGCAAATGGGTGACAAGCATGCCATATCTAGAAGGCGAAACAAATGTAAAGGTAAATCTGCCGGGAATCCTGCCGGGGATTACAAAGCTGTTTTAGGAGGGATTAGGGATGTCTGAAAAGAATAACAAGATTCCCTTTAATGAAGATAATTATACGCATAATATCGAACGGAATAACGAAAGAAAACTGGATAGACGCGGGTTCATGAAAACTTTGGTTGGTGCCGCAGGTGTATTTGCAGTTTCCTCCCTTCCCTGGGGGGCAGTAGCTGCCAAAGAATTAATGGGGCTTGGCGAAAAGGAATATCCTCATAAGAAAATAACCGAATTAAGCAAGCTGCCAATCGGCGATGCAGTGGAGTTCAAGTTTCCCGGAGATCATGATGACGCAATATTAATCCGCTTATCAGAGAACAAGTATGTTGCCTATCAGAATGCGTGTACACATTTGCGCTGCCCGGTATTTTGGGTGAAGGAGCAAGGTGAAATGATCTGCCCTTGCCACCATGGAAAGTTCGATGTGGAGACTGGTTCGCCAACTGCGGGGCCGCCAAGAAGGCCGCTTCCGGAAATCCAGGTTAAGGTGGAGGATGGAGCAATCTTTGCTGTGAGGGTGAAACGTTATGAAGCGTAGCTATCTGGGTGTCATCATTTTGGCCGCGATTTTATTGATGAATATTGTCTTTACCCAATATATGGTCCACCAATACTATTATGAAAACTATATAAATGTACTCATTTTCGGCGGACTGAATATTGTTCTTTTTCCCCTGGCTGTATTCGCTTATAAAAAGACGATTAACATGAGGGTGTGATTTCTATGAACAGTGAAACATATCTTGATTTTTGTTTTGTAAGAGAAAAATCAGGAGATTTTGCTCCAGAAGTTGATCGGCTCCTTACCAAACTCTTTAAGGGAGTACGCCTCAACTGGTATTTGGATGAGAAATCTCATGATGGAATGGATATTGTTGTAGCGGAGATAAAAGGCATGAGCAAATGGCAATCAGAGGAGGAAACCATTGAATTTATAGAAGAAAATGCAAGTGAATCATTCTGGAAATATCTGCAGGGTTATCAAATGTATATTTACCCTGATAAAAGAGGGTGCGGCAGCTGTGGAACTCATTAAAAAAGAAGATTTGGACCGCTTTGTCCGGCAAAATGTGCAGGTGGCAATTTTAGATGAAGAGGGAAATAACAAAGCCCCTTTTGTTCACAAAGAAATTATAAAAACCGGGTTTTGCCCAGATGGTACACATTTGCGTATTTATTTTGACCATATGAACTTTTTTGCGGTCCCGCTGACTTCCTCTGTGGAAGCATCTGAGAGCAGGTGGGCTGCTCTTGATCAGGAAGCCGGATTAAAATATGTGATAAAGAAGAGAGCGTGAACACAATGATAAGAAAAATACAGCTGCCTTTGCAGACGTTAAACTTAGTAGCCGGGTTTATGGTTTGGGTGCTGATATCCTCCCTTATGCCGTTTATTAAGGAAGATATCCATATTCCAGCCGACAAGCTTGCCCTAGTAACAGCAGTTCCGGTGATCCTCGGGTCTCTGCTTCGTATTCCTCTGGGGTATTATGCCAATCAGTTTGGAGCAAGAATAATCTTTATGCTGAGCTTTATTCTTCTATTATTTCCAGTCTATTATATCAGTATAGCTGATTCCATTACTGATTTACTGATCGGGGGATTATTCCTCGGTCTTGGAGGAGCCGTGTTCTCTGTTGGTGTTACCTCTCTTCCAAAGTATTATCCAAAGGAGCGCCATGGGTTTGTAAATGGAATATACGGTGCAGGTAATCTTGGAACAGCTATAACCGCATTTGCGGCTCCAGTCGTTGCCACAAAGTTTGGCTGGTCCCTAACCGTACAAATTTATCTTGTCCTGCTCGGAATCTTCATTGCAGCAAACTTCCTTCTTGGTGATAAAAAAGAAGTTAAGGTGCAGACACCGCTTCTGGAACAGATTAAAGGCGTCTATAAAAATGAAAAGCTGTGGCTCTTGAGCTTATTCTACTTCATTACTTTTGGATCATTTGTTGCGTTTACCATTTATCTGCCGAATTTCCTTGTGGCTCATTTTGAACTTGATAAAGTGGATGCGGGATTAAGGACAGCCGGATTCATCGTCCTTGCAACTGCCATGAGACCAATTGGCGGCTGGCTTGCAGACCGATTCCATTCTTTAATTCTTCTCATGTTTGTCTTTGGAGTTTATACCATCTATGCAGTAATTCTGTCATTATCTATGTCCATTAAATGGTATACATTTTGGTGTTTAAGTATTTCTCTATCATCTTGA
>NZ_CAXQGS010000063.1:0-30032 GCF_964223445.1 Cytobacillus sp. | reverse complement strand
CTTCTTCAAATGGCTGAACTACTACAAAACCGACCTGAAAACTTCATTTGGATCGACTCTCCGCTTCCTCTTCCAAGGAACGTTTTAAAAGAGACATCTGTTACAAATTCGGGCTGCAGTGTACCTGACCATGCAACTGTCGCATTCGGATCTGTATATACCGGATTATCAGGAGTAACCAAAAGTGTCAGCGGCTCATAGTGAGAAGTGATAGCCACCATTCCTGTTCCTTCTAAACGGACATTGAACAAACCTCCTGCAAGCATGCCTGCCATCCTCTTCATTAACTTAATGTCCCAGCTGATGGAAGGCTCGAATGCAAGCAGATCATTCCCATTTACAAAGATGGCATCTCCATTGAGATTCAGGATTGAAATCTTCTTTCCCTGGTCTGCAAGGTACAGTTTCCCATTGCCTGTAGCTTTCATTAATGCTGTGCCTTCACCAGTGAGTGCCTTTTTGAACATTTTGCCTAAGCCATGCTCGAGAATCCCTTCGCGCTCAAACTTAATTTGGCCGCGGTAGGAGACCATCCCCCCTGCTTTAGCCCAAACCTGGCTGGTTAAATTAATTTCGAGCATCCTTGGTGTTTCAAGTTCAAATAATCCTTCTCCTTTATCCTGCTGTTTCGTCTGGCTTACAAACTCTTCAATTGAATATCTGCTCATTCTTTTCCCATCCCTTTATTTTTATTGTTTTCAAGTATAAAGATCCACATAAAAGATAATGATTGCTTTAGCTCATCAGTCAGCGAGCCTTTTGAAAGCTGGTCTGATGCTTTTTTATAAACAGCCATTTCATCAATTTTTGACCATCCATTTTCATTTGCAAGCTGTTCAAATTCCCACGGCATCATGGTGTTGCAGATAACTTTTTCCTTATATAGCCTGCGGTAGCTGTTAGCCCGGGGTGCAGCTGTTGGACCAAGAATGCCTATACAAGCCCTTCCGCATGGCTTAACAGTTCGCTGAATTTCTTTTAATACATCCAGCGGGCTCTCTGTCCATTCCAGTGAATTGATGGCAAGGACCGCATCAAGTGCATTCTCTTCAAGCGAAAGATCGGAAATGTCTTCTTTCTTAAATACCGCACCAGTTTTTTCGTTCAGTTTTTCCGCTTTATGTATCATCTCTTCAGAGACATCAATCCCGATAACCTTATAGCCAGCCAAAGCAAGTTTGTACGATCCATACCCATCTCCACATCCAAGGTCACATACGGCAGACCCCTTTTTGACATGCCTTTCGAAGAAGGAGATAATATCCTTTCGGCTCCCTTCCTCCCACATTGACGCGCTCTTTGCATTCCATGATTCCGAATTTTTATCCCAAAGCTTCTCTGCTTCTGCAGACCAGTTAAAAGTGCTCATCATATCCCCCCGTGTATGCATACGATTGTCCATTAAAAAAGTTCCCAATATTATAAATTCGCTAAGATTATCAGAAATACCTCTGATTATAAAATGTTAAAAACGTCAACAATATTGATAGAAAATGAATAAGGAGAGTTTTGTATGAACGGCGAACAGCTGACAGCAGTCTACAGAAACAACAATGATGAGATTATTTCATTCCAGACATCCGGAGGACGGATCATTTCTTATCGTAAAGCACTATTGGAGGCTGAAGAAGGCTTGATTGAGGGTATTCAAATTTACGAACACGAAGATGGTTCTATGTATCTAAATCCTTCCTATGCGTCATCTTTTGATGATTTCCCCAGCTTCTATTAAAACAGTAACAGTACATGAAAAAACCTGACGCAAAGCAGTCAGGTTTTTACTGTTCTTCTTCATTTTTACGCTGGATTTCCCTCAGCACTCCAATGCGGCTTTCATCTTCTTCAAAAAACTGAACCAGGTCGCCAACCCTGTCGATGGCATCCCAGCTCAGGTGATGTTCAATGCCTTCCACATCTTCATAAATATTTTCTTCTTTGACTCCAATAATACGCAGGAGCTGTTCTAAAAGTTCATGCCGATATACAAGCCTCTTGCCGATTTTTTTCCCTTTTGGCGTTAAAATAAGCCCTCGGTATTTTTCATAAACAAGATACTCATCTTTATCAAGCTTCTGAACCATTTTTGTCACAGAAGAGGGATGTACAGCGAGAGCCTCGGCAATATCAGAAACTCTGGCATATCCTTTGTCTTCGATTAACATATATATTTGTTCAATGTAATCTTCCATACTTGGTGTTGGCATTACACAACCTCCTGCCAATTAGAAAAGCGCAAGCGCCTTGCCCACAAAGGAACGCAGACTAAGAACGCCACGTCCTGTGGCAACGTCTGCATGACCCGCATCCTGCGGGCCTCAAGCACAAGACGAGCCTCTCAGAAAGGCGTTTTTTGCCTTTTTGGGAGGATTGCCCGAAAT
This sequence comes from Cytobacillus sp., assembly GCF_964223445.1. Taxonomy (NCBI): domain Bacteria; kingdom Bacillati; phylum Bacillota; class Bacilli; order Caryophanales; family Bacillaceae; genus Cytobacillus; species Cytobacillus sp. Next base: position 27,654 of record NZ_CAXQGS010000063.1, on the reverse strand, counting down.
GTGGAGGCTTATGACCCCGAGTCCCTAGGAGCCGAAACAAGACAAGCTTGTGACCTCGAGGGGGTAGGCGCTGGAGCTAGACAATTCTCAAAATTCAAAGATAAATTCAAATATTAGAAAAGCGCAGAGCGCATGTTCACTTTATATCTTTCATAAATAAATATAGGACTTTAACGATTTTACTACAGTTGGAAAATAGAGACAAGGAAAGATGCTGCAGCAGGCAAAATCAGGTCTTTTGCGGGAAGAGAAATTTGACTCTGTTCTCGTGTCGGTCCCAGGTTAATTTAGCTGAAAATGTTTTATCTTTTCCTTTGCTTGTAAAACCTTCAACTAATTCTGTTTCCCCATCCTTCAATAGCTGTTTGATCAGTTTCTGAGTCATCGTCTTGCCCATAATGCTTTTGGAAATAGTGAAAGTGCATTTTGTTTTATTATAATTGGAGCAGCCATAAAAGCTCCCCTTATCAACAACTTTACCATCACACAGCATGCATTTGCCCAGATTGGCTGCTCTTTTTTGCTTGAATTTCCCAGGCGTGAACCCCTCTTTATCTTCCTCAGAGAATGTCCACTTTCCCGCATGTTCAATGGAGGCGGAAATCAAATGGCCTACCATTTTATTGGTTTGCTCCATGAATTGTTTGGGGGATGCCTGACCATCCGAAATATCCTTCAGCCGCTGTTCCCATTTGGCTGTCATTTCTGGAGAAGCCAGTATTTCTGTGCCTATTGCTTCTATCAGGATTTTTGCTTTGGAGTTTGCATATACAAGATTCTTCTTAATATCAATGTATTTGCGCTCCTTCAGCATTGTGATGATTCCCGCCCTTGTAGCTTCCGTTCCGAGGCCTTCCGTCTTCATAAGGACCTTCTCAAGTTCCTTATCTTCAATTTGCTTCCCGGCCGTTTTCATCAGTGTTATCAGTTGCCCTTCAGTATACCTTTTTGGCGGCTGGGTTTTGCTTTCTTTTACATCCGCCTTTAAAACTGTACCTTGATCACCAGCCTGCAATAACGGCAGAATCGGTTCCTTCTCCTTCTCCTGCTGCGGAATCACTTTTCTCCAGCCTTCTTCAAGCTGTACTTTTCCCTTGGATAAAAACAAAGCTCTTCCATCTGCAAGGGTCTTAATAGTTGTATATTCTGTTACAGCTTTTCCATAATGTGCAGCTATTAAGCTCCTTACGATCAGGTCATAGAGAATTTTTTCATCCGAAGATAATTTTACAAGGTCGGGCACCTGCTCGGTCGGAATAATGGCATAGTGATCAGTTACCTTTTTATCATTCACATACCGTTTATTCTGCAAAATCGAGCTTGAAGGCAAAGGGAAAAATTCCTTATACTCATCTTTTGTTTCCATTTTTCTGAGGATCTCCGGAAACATTTCGGCTTCTCCTTCTGTTACATGCCTGGAATCAGAACGAGGATATGAAACGATTCCTTTTTGATAAAGCTTCTGCAATACATCAAGTGTTTTTTTTGGCGGAAATTTGAATCTGCGGTTGGCTTCTGCCTGCAATGCAGAAAGGTTATAAAGCATCGGCGGCAGGAATTCTTTTTTTTCGGCCTGCACATCTTCTACCTGTGCATCTTTGTCCCTGCAGAATGCCGCAATCTTTTCGGCAAGCTCCTTCGTCTTAATTCTTGATTCCCCATCTTTTTCCCACTTGCCGGTATATTTTTTCCCGTTTACTTTAAACTGTGCATCTACTTCCCAGAAAGGTTCGGAAACAAAATTCTGGATTTCCATTTCTCTTTTTACGATTAAAGCTAAAGTGGGAGTCTGAACCCTTCCTGCTGAAAAAACATCCGAGAAGCCTTTCTGCTGCAGAAGAAGACTGTATAATCGTGAAGCATTCATGCCAACAATCCAGTCGGCACATGCTCTCGTATAGGCTTCATAATATAAGTTCCTTGTGTCACTTTCATCCAGCAGGGCAAGAAATCCTTCCCTTATGGATTTAGGTGTCAAGGAAGAGATCCAGAGTCTTTTCATGGGCACTCTGGTACCGGTAAGCCTTAGAATATTCCGGATGATAAGCTCGCCTTCCCTCCCTGCATCACCAGCATGGATAATTTCTGTTAAATTAGGATTAGAAGCAAGCTGTTTGATTATATTAAATTGTTTTGCTTTATCCTTTGTTACTTCATATTGAAATTGCTCCGGAATTATGGGCAATGTATCCAATGACCATTTTTTCCAATCCTTCTTGTATTTCTCAGGGGCAGACAGCTGGCATAGGTGGCCTATAGCCCAAGTAACATGAGCCCCTTGGGGAAATATATCGTTCGGAAGGATCTCAATATATCCCTGGTGTTTCTTCATTTTAAAAATAGAAGCCAGCGTCATACCCTGATCGGGTTTTTCCGCGATTATCAGTTTCATACTTTAGCTCCCTTTGCATTGTAGAACAAATTGTAGACATCTATTTTAATATTAACCTAAAAATTTAGCAAAGGGAGTTAAAATACCTATATAGTTATGAAATTTTTTAAAACAATCGTGTTCTGCTAAGCAAAACAAAAGAAGAACCCCCTGACAGGATTCTCCTCCGTTACTTATCTTTTTAGAATAAAGCTTGTTTGTGAAGGCACTTCAATTGTTTTTGACTGATATATCTTTAGGGTTCTTATCCCTGCCTGTTTTCCGTCTGCAAGCAAATGCCAAGGGCCCTTGCCTGGAAGTGTTATTTTGGCTGGTTCTGTATTTGCATTATGGATTACAACAATCTCTTTCGCTCTATCTTTTAGGCCTTTTGCATCCAGTCTATAAGCCACCGTATTATCCGGGGCATCAATAAATTCAAGCTTTGATTGAATATCCTCAGCTGTTGTCATTCTAAACGATTTATAATGCTTTCTGAGTTTAATCAGACCTTTAAAATAGTCAACTTCCCCGCTGAAATCAGTTCGGCGGTCCCAGTCTAACTGATTTACACTGTCAGGGGATTTATAGCTGTTGTGATCCCCGTATTTTGTCCGCATGAATTCCTGGCCTGCATGAATAAAGCTGACTCCTTGGGATGTCAGTATAATGGAAGATGCTAGTTTATGCATTTTCTTTCTTGATTCCTCCGCTGCATCTGGATTGGTCAGTTCAAGCTTATCCCAAAGAGTGTGATTATCATGTGCCTCAGCATATGTAACCGCCTGCTCAGGATCTTTGTATGTGGCCATTGTACCCGGATAATCCAAGCCTGCTGCAATTCCTTGCTGAACAAAGGTTTCCATGCCTTGCTTGCCATTTACAAAACCTTTATCCAGTTCATCAAACACACTGCCTTTTAAACCATCCCGGATGCCATCGTTGAAATGGCCAATACCAGGCATATCTTCGGCATTTTTCTGATTTGCCTTCCTTTCAGCTGCCAGTGGTGTGTTTAAATCCCATCCCTCCCCAATGATAATGATAGTAGGGTCAATTTTATCCAATGCCTTTCTTACTTTATTCATTGTTTCAGTGTCATGAATGCCCATCAGATCAAAGCGGAATCCATCAAGATTGTATTCTTCAGCCCAATAGGCAACAGAGTCGACAATAAATTTCTGCATCATTTTTCTTTCCGAAGCTGTATCATTGCCGACTCCTGTGCCATTGGCAAGTGTTCCATCTTCGTTATAGCGGAAATAGTAGCCTGGAACAAGCTTATGGAAACTGGATTCATTCACTGCAAACACATGATTATAAACAACATCCATTACAACCCGCAGCTGCTCGTTATGGTATTCCTGAATCATTGTCTTCAATTCCGTAATTCTTGCAGCTGGATCATAAGGATCAGTAGAATACGAGCCTTCCGGCACATTATAGTTTTTAGGATCATAGCCCCAGTTATATTGTGGTTCGTCCAGTTTGGTTTCATCAACTGTCCGGTAGTCATAAATCGGAAGGAACTGAACATGTGTGACTCCAAGATCTTTTATATGATTTAAACCTGTTTTTGCTCCTTTTGAATTTAAAGTGCTTTTCTCAGCAGCCCCAAGGAACTTCCCCTTATGCTTAATACCGCTGTTCTCATGAATCGAAAGGTCCCGTATATGAACTTCATAAATGATGGAGTCCTCTGGATTTTTTAACTTCGGCTTCTGTTTATTCCACTTTTTAGGGTCGGTTGAATCCAGATCCATTACAACGCCCTTGTCGCCATTCACTGTTACAGCCCGGACATAGGGATCAGTCGCTTCTGTCCATTCCCCTCCGATTTTAACTCTATAATTGTAAATCAGTCCATTTTGATTACCTTTTAGAACAGTTGTCCACGTTCCTTTTTCACCTCTTTTAAGAGGAAGTTCTTCAGCGGTCTGATCATCCCAGCTGTCATAAAGCACTATCGATGCTTCACTTGCTGTAGGGGCCCAAAGCCTGAAGGAGGTTTGATTTTTCGTATACTGATTTCCCAGCTTCCCATTATAATAGAAAGCATCATCAAATTCCTTTGATCTGATAATATCCCCAATCTTCACCTCTGCCTCTCCGAATGAAACTGCAGAGATTTTATATGATTGCCTGAAATCTAGTTTTTCTTCTGTTATCACTCTTACTTTATTTGTAAAATCCTTTTCCTCGTCCCCGTCATAAGGGTCAACTTCTTTAATATCGGCATTGTCAATTTCAATTATGGATTCCCAATCCTTCCACCGGAAAGGAAAATTGGTTTCAAGCGTAATCTGATTAAAAGTATCCATAGAAGCATTCACTATTTTTGGATCTTTTTCAATAAACGCTGGATTGTAATAAATTCTTTCTGTTCCCTGAACAATCCATACTTCTGCATTCCCATTTTCATCGAACTTTGTAATAAAGCGATCACCAAATTCCTTGCCTGCCCAGTCATTTCCTTCCATGCTCTTCCTGACTATAAATCCGGCCTTTTTCATACCTTCCGGATTTTCAAGCTCAAATTCAGCAACTTTCCCAAAATCATCTACTGATGTAAAATCAACTCTTTTGCCATCCTTGCCTTCTGGCCAAGTCCATAAATTCCAGCCTTCATAATTACCGTCATATCGAAAGTAGTGGAGTTTTACCTTCACCCTTTCAAATGCTGGAAAGTCCCTGTACTCACCATCAGGCGGTGATGTATATGTATGTTCATCGCCTGCTTTCACCCATACTTCATCAATGCCGCTCTGTACATTGATGAATCGGTCTCCCCCATCCTTCTCCCAGCTGTCAGTGCGGACAATAAATCCAACTTCATCATGGATTCCCGGGAGTACAATCTCTGCAGTAAGTCCAAATTCATCTTCACCAGTAAATTCAAAAACCTGACCTTCGCCATCTTTAGGCCATACCCATAAATTCCAATCCTTTGTGCTGCCTTCTGCAGGCTGATAATGGATAGTGACTGCTGTAGTCTGACCGAGCCCTTGTTGTGTTGTTTTTTCGGCCGATGCAATCGTTTGCATAAATGGGGATAAAAAATTGGATGCCGCCATTATTATAGCTGCGGCCAGAAAAATAAACTGTTTATACCCTTTCAATCTAAGTCCTCCTTTATAAATTATTTAAAGATTCCTGCAATTATATATTAATCCAAAAAGGAAAGCGTTTGCATAAGGCGGAAGACTCTGTGATTTTTTACCTATTAAACCTATTCACAATAAGAATAGCGCAAGCGCCTTCCCCACCCCCGGCAAGCACAAGACGAGCCTCACGGAAAGGCGTTCTTTGCCTTTTTGGGAGGGTTGTCCGTAATGTGGAGGCGACTGCCTAGGGACGACAAGCACAAGACGAGCCCTGCAAGAAGGTGTTCTTTCCTTCTGGAAGGGATTGACAAGTCTTTCGTCCCTAGGAGCCGCAACTAGACAGACTTGTGACCTCGAGGGGGTAGGCTGCTTGCGCTAGACAGTTATCGAGGTACAAAATTTTATACTTTTTTATCTCTCAAAAAAAAATCGGCTTTTGCCGATCATTCTTTTCGATAGCGCTTTAATGTCAGATTTTTTTGGATGTACCATTTATTTTCTGTGACAATGTTGGAAACCGTCAAAATCATGGATGGTATTTTTTCAACATTAAATACTATGATGCCTAATTGGTCATTCATAATAATAAAAGACTCTCCATGCGAGTATAGAGGGAGGTCCTTGCCAAGCTGCAGGATTGAGCTGATGATGGCCTGCTTTTCTTCCGCTTCCATTTGGATGTTGGGTGAAAACCTCAAGATCCAATCTTGATTCTCAATGGAAAACCGATACATTTTCCTCACCCTTTGGCAACAAGATAATTATTAATTAATATGAGAAAATCTATAATTTATGATATCAAAACACTGAGTAACCATTGCATTACACTCTCAAATTAACAAAAGTTAAAATATTTAAAATATTTTAATGTTTTTTGTAAAAAAGCGTTTCAATTCCTTGACGGAAAGTGCCCATTCGTGTATATTATAATCATCATTTAACAGAATATATTTCCGTTATTAGATAAAATATCTGCTCTATGTTTTGTTAGGTGGTAATATTCATCTAAGGCACAAGATGTGTCTTGACAGGCTTAGGAGGAAAAGTAAACATGCAAAACGGTAAAGTAAAATGGTTCAACAATGAAAAAGGTTTCGGTTTCATCGAAGTAGAAGGCGGAGACGATGTATTCGTACACTTCACTGCTATCCAAGGTGATGGTTTCAAATCTTTAGAAGAAGGCCAGGAAGTTTCTTTTGAAATCGTTGAAGGAAACCGCGGACCTCAAGCTGCAAACGTTGTAAAATTATAATTCAAATATAACGATTATAAGGCTGGCATCTGCCAGCCTTTTATTTTCGTCCATTATTTATGAAAGTTTGCTGCCAATTGATTTAATTTTCTCACCTACTGTACACTCTTTAATGCAAAATCGATGGGCATATCTGCGCCCTCTTTCCTCTTTATGGTGTTTATGAAGGAAGCAGTCTTTGCAGTAACTGATCATCAGCTCCTCCACTTCATTAATAATTTCCTTCCTGCTCAAACGATTCACGCCTTCCTTTTACCCAATTATATGATTTGCATTTTGCTGTTAATAAACTTCCTCTGCAGTGCCTGACCGGCCAATTTATCTGCTTCTTTGTTTTCATTGCGCGGAATGGGTCTATACCTTGGCAGGATACCAAGCTTTTTTATTTTTTCTTCAATACGGTCAAGCCAGCGGTTTAAATTTTCTTCATAACATGGCCATTCACCTTCAAGCTGTTTCAATACTACCTGGGAATCCCCTTTGAATTCACAAGTCATATGATGAACGCCCATTTCTTCGAGCAGGCTGAGAGCGTAATAAATGGCCGCATATTCTGCCTCATTATTATTATCCATCTCATCAAAGAGCTCATTTGCCCGCACACGGTACTTTTTTTTGCCCTGTTTAAAATATATTACTGCACCGAGACCAGCCTGACTGGTTTCATTATTAAATCCGCCATCAAAAAATACGGTAATATCATGAGGATCCTCTTCCACTTCCATTAGAAGCTTTCTCATTTCTTTTGTGCTCCATGAAGTGCCGGCTTCATCATAATAAATTACTTCTTTGCCCTTCCCTGATTTTTCAATATCTTCTCCAATCTGTAATGCTGATTCACCGTCAATCCAATCTGAAGTAAATAATATATCCTCATTTCCTTTAAGTTTATATTTCCATTCCAATTTATATTTCATAAAGGTCAGCCTTTCTGTACTTTATTAGCTGGTCATCATTATTAGAACTGTTTGCAATAGTTGAACTTATTATACTTTACTCAGTTTATTACTAAATGAGTATATTTCAAGGTATAATGGTCAATGACAATTTTATATCTCCTGCGGTTCGCAAACTCCCGCATTAACAAAACTAGGAGGAATATGATGTTTAATGAATGGTTTGGTTTGCTCTTTGCAATTATTAATTTCACATTAGTATTGGCTATGTACCGCCTCTTCGGAAAGACTGGTTTATTCGTATGGATTGGCTTCTCAACTGTTATGGCCAATCTTCAAGTTGTAAAAACCATAGAAATGTTCGGCCTGACGGCTACTTTAGGTAACGCTATGTACGGTACCGCTTTTCTCGTTACGGATATCCTAAATGAAAAGTACGGAAAAGAAGAAGCAAAAAAAGCTGTATGGCTTGGTTTCTTTACTCTTCTGTCCATGACTCTCATCATGCAGATGGTATTATTATTTAAACCGCATGAAACAGATTTTGCACAGGAACCCCTCAGCACTCTTTTTTCGATTCTGCCGCGGATTGCTGCCGGAAGTCTCGCAGCCTATTTAGTCAGCCAATTTACGGATGTTTATATCTTTACCTATTTAAAAAAGAAATTTCCAAAGGATGGCCAATTTTGGATCAGAAATAATGGCAGCACCATGATCAGCCAGCTTTTGGATACCCTTGTTTTTACTAGCATTGCTTTTCTCGGTGTATTTCCCATGGAGGAATGGATTCAAATTTTCATCACAACTTATTTGCTGAAATTTATAGTAGCTATACTTGATACCCCGTTTGGCTATATAGCTAAACGTTTTCCAGTAAAAGATTAGGATGCCGTTTTGGTATCCTTTTCTTTATCGCAGTCTAACGTGCATTAAGCCCCCCCAATTCAAGACTCAGAGGTATCAATGGAGGATAAGTGGGGGATAAAGCCCTCCACTGATTGAAGTTTCACTTTATCGATTATTTTTATGATAAACTACATTTAGTTTACCCCATAATGCTGTTAAAATCAGGAGGCTGTTTAATTGATTGAAGTATATATCGATGGAGCAAGTGCCGGAAACCCAGGTCCAAGCGGCGCAGGCATATTCATTAAAAATAATGGCCAAGTTGAACGCTATTCCATTCCGTTAGGAAATATAGAAAATCACGAAGCCGAATACCGCGCATTTATTCATGCTCTGGAAATATGCATAGAAAAGGGATACAAATCAGTTTCCTTTCGAACGGATTCACAGCTCGTTAACCGAGCCGTTGAAAAGGAATTCGTTAAAAATAAAAAGTTTGTTCCCTTGCTTGAAAATGCTTTGGAGCTTACAAGACAATTTGATTTGTTTTTTATGAAGTGGGTGCCAAGCTCCGAAAACAAAGGAGCAGATGAATTGGCCAGAGCTGCCATCCGCAAAAATAGAACGAAAGGTCAAAAAGGATATGAATAGACCGGTTATATTTGCAGATGTAAGCCTCTTGCTGGTTGCCTTTGTGTGGGGAACCACCTTTGTGCTTGTACAAAACGCCATTGCTTTTCTTGAGCCATTTTCTTTTAATGGCGTGCGCTTTTTCATTGCCGCTTTCCTGCTGGGAGGCTGGCTTGTTATTTTTGAAAAAGAACAGTTAAGGAAAATAAACAAAAAGCTTTTGATTTCTGGAGTTATTATGGGCTTGTTTTTATTTATAGGCTATGCTTTCCAGACAATCGGACTTCTTTATACAACATCTTCAAAAGCTGGCTTTATTACGGGGTTAAGTGTAGTAATGGTCCCTGTCTTTTCTTTTATGCTTTTAAAAATTAAGCCAGGGTTCAATGCCATTATAGGCGTATCAATTGCAACAGCGGGATTGTATTTGCTTACAATGACTGATAAAGTCTCGCTAAATATAGGTGATGCCTATGTATTAATCTGTGCAGTCGGTTTTGCCCTTCATATTATATTCACTGGGAAATACAGCAGCAAATATCCAGCCCTGCTATTAACAGTTATACAAGTAGGGACCGTGGCAATACTATCAGGGATTTTTGCGTTTTTCACAGAAAATTGGCAGCAGGCATTTGAAACCGGAGTCTTACTTAAGACTAATGTGGTGACTGCTCTGATTGTAACTTCACTATTTGCTACCGCGATCGCATTTTTTGCACAGACGGCATTTCAAAAATACACAACACCTACTAGAGTAGCCCTGATCTTTGCCATGGAACCTGTGTTTGCAGCCGCTGCGGGATTTATGTGGGCGAATGAGAGACTTTCCTTTAGTGCCCTGACTGGCTGTCTGCTTATTTTCGCAGGAATGGTTTTTGCAGAAATTCCTGCAAAGAAAACCTTATCGATCTTTAGGAAAAAAGCAGCTTAATAAATTGAAAAGGCGTGTTCTTATTAAAGTCACGCCTTTTAAATGATTGCTTTTTCTTTTACAAATTTTATTGCTTCCCGCCTGCTGGTAATATTCTTTGAAACCAATGTTTCAAGCAAAGATACGTAAAAACTGCCGTCAAATGATTTCTGCGCCTTTAATGTAAGTTCTATTGCTGCATTGGCAAGCTCGTCTGAAGCATTGGTATAATTTTTGCCAAAGTAAATGAAGCCAACCGCGTCTTCCCGAAATTGAAAACCTTTACTTTGCAAAAAGTGCAAATACTCTTCAACTGTCTTCATTTTACTTACCCTCTTCCCCTGCTCCCTTTGCGTTCTCCTAAATCTTACTTGATTTTTCGACAATTATCTACCTTTTTTCTGCATGAAGCAGGGGTGTTGCAAGCTCATTTATTTCTTCTTAGTTAGAAGGTAGCCAAGTGTTCCGGTTAATACACCGAGAAGAGCTCCGCCCAATACTTCTGCTGGCTGGTGGCCGAGCATTTCCTTCAGTTTCTTTGGACCTTCCTCCTCAAACTTTACTGTTTCATCTTTGTGAATTTTATCAACCAGCTCACCAAGGCTGTTTACCTTTAAGGTTAGCTCACCGGTCTGGCGCCTGATTCCCTGGGCATCATACATAACGATCAGGCCATAAACCAGCGATAAAGCAAAGTCGACCGTCGGCACACCACGCTTTAAAGCAATAAAAGTAGTTAAAGAAGAAACACCTGCCGAATGAGAACTTGGCATGCCCCCTGTCTGGAAAAATAAATCCGGGCGAAGTTCCCCCTTTTTCACATAATGGATGGGGATTTTCAGGCCCTGTGCCAGCCCTATACTTAAAAGAGCGATATAAACTCCCTTATTCATAACAACTCACCTCTTCTTTATTGTGAAGTATGCAGACTTTTATTATTCCTCCTTCAAATGTTAAATAGGCTTGTATTCATGGAGTAATTAAACCCCAAGACAGAAGAAAAATTCACCGCATCAGTTGCTAAATTGTACCCTCGATAGACATGATTAAAACCCGAAGACTTTAACAATAATAAGGTTATCAATGGAGAAATTGCTGACTGGGGAGGTGAATAAGATGAGCAAAAACGGACATACAAACAGAGGAAAAAAAGCACCTGCCGTAAACCCTCAAGGATACGGGCAGGATGCTGAATTTTCAGAAGAGCCTAAAAGCAAGCTGGAGGATGCAGCGAAGAAGAAGAATACTAAATAATGCTTGGATGGCCGCCTTTGGCGGCTTTTATTATTTATGGGGAATATTGGGTCTAAGAGGACAGCCATAAAAAAAACCCCAGGCAGCAGCCTGGAGTCACTATTATGCATATTCCTTTTTTATATCAAGAAATTTGTGAAGTCCGCGGAATTCGATTTCAGTGAATTTCTCCATGACCTTTTCCCGGTTCATTGTGAATTGTGCCAGGTCGAGAGGGCATTCAACTGGTACATCGCATTTTATTTCGGCGAGCTGTCTGCTCAAGTGCAGCATTTCAAGATCCTGTTCGATCTTGGCACGCTGTCCTTTTGTAAGCTGTTCCAGGTTTTCCAGTACCCCTTCAATATGCTCAAATTGCTGCAGCAGCTTCAGCGCTGTTTTTTCGCCAATCCCTTTTACTCCGGGATAATTATCACTGGTATCTCCCATGAAGGCTTTCAAATCGATCATTTGCTTTGGTGTTATTCCCTTTTCTTCATAAAAAGTTTCCGTCGTATGCACAAGATAATTGCCGTAGCCTTTTTGCAGCAAAATAACAGAGATATTGTCATCCAGAAGCTGCAGTATATCCTGATCGCCAGTAAGAATCAGAACTTCCGCTTCCTGGCTTGCTTTTCTTGCAATGGTGCCAATGCAGTCATCGGCTTCGTATCCTTCAAGGCCAATATTAGGCACATCAAAAGCTTCAACAACTTCTTTTACCAGATCGAATTGAGGCACAAGTTCAATCGGAGCTTGAGGACGGTTTGCTTTATAGGCATCAAACATTTCCGTACGGAAGGTTTTGCTTCCCATATCCCAGCATACAGCCACATGAGTCGGGTTAAAGGAAGAAACAGCGGTTAAAAAGTGTTTAACAAACCCGTGAACTCCATTTGTAGGTATTCCTTTTGAATTTATCATAAATTGACCGGACATGGCTGTTGCAAAATATGCCCTGAACAGCAGAGCCATGCCATCAACCAGCAGCAGTGAAGATTTGTTCTCGTTCATTTTTCCGCCTCCCGATTATAATCATAACAACTATTATAACATGGGAAACTCTCGGTTTCTCTTGAAAAGTTTGACAGCCTTATTCTGTTTCCCTTATTAACTCAACTCCATGTTCTTCCAGTTCATAGTAAGTAGCGATTCGCGCCTTACGGATATTATTATTTATAGGATACGCATATGTAGTTCCATCTTTAAAGGTAAAGATTAATTCATCATCAGACATAACACCCATTTTGTTTATGACTGTTTGCCTGGCTTGTTTGATTTCCTGCCAATTATAATGCTTCTCCTTCAAACCGAATAATGTATTAAAATGGACACCATTCTTATCAATATAGTGGTAATAATCAAAACTGAGAATCACAGTAGCCATTGAAAATAAAAAACATGCTCCTGTTATACATTTCGCAATCCTGCCGAATTTTTCAGCACTGTGCATCCAAACCCCCGCTAAGATAAAAACCCCCATCGATGCCAAAGCTATGCTAAATGTAACATAAGCGTCTTTAGGCGCTTCGAAAACCCAGGTCCCTTCAGGCCTGTAAAATTGCGCCTGGAATGGTGAAAGCAGGAATATAGGAATAAAAATTGCTGACAATATTAGGATGATTGCAGTTGTTACCAATATTTGTTTTGTATCAGTCCTTTGTTTTTTTGTGATCGTGTAGCCCGAAGTATTCATTTAACCCCTCCATTTTCAAAAACTATTAAACTTTTTAAATTATATAATAATTTCAACAGTAAAAAAATCCCTTTTTTAAAAAGGGACTTTTCTATTTTTCGACAGTTTCTATTTTATTCCTTTCATAAGATATCCAATCACTGAAGCTTCCAGCATATAATTTAACATTAGGAAAACCAGCTTCCTTTAATGCCAGGAAATTAGGTGCTGCTGTTACCCCTGATCCGCAATAAACAATTACTGGTTTATTCTTATCAATGTCCGCAAACCGTTTTTCCTGTTCCTCTGCTTCTTTAAACCTGCCATTTTTATACGCTTCAAACCAAACTCTATTGATTGCTCCCGGGATATGGCCGGCTTTTTTATCAATGGGCTCTTCCAGTCCCAGGTATCTCTTTTCCTCTCTGGAATCAACTATGACAGCAGTATCCTGATTATCGGTAAATTCTTTAACTTCTTCGTATGAAGCAAATATGTCAGGCTGCAGTTCGATTTTGAAGTCAGCCTGCCCAAAGCGTGGGACCTTATTATTCAAAGGATAGGCGCTTTCAGCCCATTCTTTATATCCACCGTTCAATACATAAACTTTATCATGTCCCAAATACCTTAGAAGCCACCAGAACCTTGCAGCAAAAGCCCCTTCTCCTCCATCATAGGCAATTACTGTAGTATCTCTGCTGATTCCTGCTTTCTCAAGTACTTCTCTAAATTGAGAGGGATCTGGAAGCGGGTGCCGGCCCCCATGCTCTTTCACAGGGCCTGACAGATCCTTCTCTAAATCAAAATGCACGGCATTGGGAATATGGCTGAGATTATATAAGCTGCGCCCTTCTTCAGGTGACCCAAGTTTAAAGCGGCAGTCGGCAATTCGGATATTGGGATCATCCAGTTTGGTTAATACCCATTCCTTTTCTACATGATACTTCATTTAAGGTTCTCCCCTTTCCTCTTTTTCATCAGGCGTTTTATATGTTCCTTTGGAGTCCAGCAGTTAAATTGATAGTCAGGTTTCGTTTCATAGCCCAGTCTGCTGCAAAAATAAACCATTCCTTCTTTACGCTTTTCAGGCTGGAAGTTTACGCAGGTTGCACATGCATGAAAAGAATTTTTCTCCATAGCTCTCCCTTTTCTTCTCAGAATGATTTTAAACTTTCAACAGTTCCCAAAGCCATTCATTCAGTCCGGATACTTTGCCTTTTCCTTTAGGCATTAATTCACCGGCTGTATAGAGTACTTCCCTTTCTGACTCAAGTGTCTCAGCTATTTGATTTGCTAAATGCTCCTGAATAAGAACCCCACTTTGTTTTGCATTTGCCAGGGTCTGATAAAAGCGTGTAATGTCATCCTCTTCCTTTATGCAAAAGAGACCTGTATACAAAAAGTCTCCGTTTATATTGCTTTGCTGAATCAGCTGCCTTGAAATTAGGCAGGCTCTTACCGCCTGGATTAGCAGTTTCTGTTTCTTAATTGTAAATCCCTCTTTTTTTGCCGCTTCCCCAAGATTACGTGAAAATAGCAGGGTGTAATGCTGGAATAACTTATATCGTGAGAACTCTTTTTCCGCGATACTCCTTAGCCTATTGGAGAAGTCATCCTTATCCTTGTAGATGATGGGAGAGTATGCCCATTCAAATATACTTGGATTGGATTTTTGCATAAGGTCAAATGCTTTAAAAATATCCCAGCCGTGCGCATCATAAGGGGTATCTGCATCAATAACCTCGTTTGCACGTTCAAGGGAAAGATATGCTTTCAGATCCTTATGTTTAAAGATGAAGCGGATATCATAATCTGATTCCGCATCATCTGTCCCCCAGGCCCTGCTTCCTGCTTCACATGCAAAAAGGATGTCAATATTGTATTTTTCTTCAGCAGCGGAAAGCCATTTTTCCATACGAAAAGCAGCAACCTTTCAATACCTATTATTCGTAATGTGCAATGTTCCTCTCAATTTCTTTCAGCTCTTCAATTGGGAAATCATCTTTTAATGCAGCCGTAATTCCTTCATAATATTCGCTGCTCTGTTCAATCAGCGAATTGAGCAGCCGCTCAAATTCAGCCGTCAGCAGGCTGCTGTAATGGAATTTCAGTCTGGTGCTTTCAGCTTGCAGATAACGGTCTGCAGGTTCCTGCAGATTCTTCTCCAGTTCATCCGCTAGCTGCTTGCGTTCATTCTTTTCAAAAAATGCTTTCGGATTTTTAAAGTAGGATAGAGCTTTTTTAAATTGATTCGGGTCTTCGTTGGAAAATGCTGAATCAAATTCAATACTTTCCATTTTTAATGGCTCATATGAGCTAAAAGACAAATCACTGTTCACATTGGCGGCTTTTTTAGAAATAGTCTCCTGCTGCTGGCCGATCAGCTTGGAAATATAGGCTTCAAGCCTCAATGTTGTTGCGCGAAGCTCCTGGGCAAAGTCAAACCCGAAGCTTGCAAGGAATTCTTCAAGAGCGATTTTAAGCATTTTCTTTAAGTTCCGTCCATCATCCTTCAGGACTGAAGGGTTGAAAGCCTCCTTAACAAAGTCGAAGAAACGCAGAAATACTCTTTGCTTAATGTAAAAAACAAGCTCATCCGTTTCCTGTTCAAGCCTTTGGGACAGCAGTTCGGATTTTTGTCCACGGATAATCTCTGTAACCGTTTGATGCTCTTCCTCAAGCAGTTTCAGCTTTTCAAACCTGACTTCTTTATTTTCCTGTGAGGAAGAAATGTAGGTCCTCAGCTGGGCTAAAAGGCGCCTCCACTCTGTTTCTGCTGATGAAATGGAAATATTCAGCAGGTCTTGATTTATAAAGGAGTAAAAGCTTTTTTCAAATGAGCTGATATTGGAAACTTCCTCTTTGCTGCTATCCAGCTTCTCTGCCAGAGCTTGGAGGCTTGAAATGCCAGACAGATGCGGCCGGCGGATTCCGTATTGCACCAGCTGCTCTTCAACGTATTCCAGTACTGAATCCTTTTCTTCTTCATTATTGGCAAGGTCAATGGCATTGACGATAAAGAACATTTTATCAAGGGAGAAGGTGTCCTTGACCCTTCCCAGCTGAATAAGAAACTCTCTATCGGCTTTTGAAAAGGCATGATTATAATAAGTTACAAAAAGGATTGCATCCGAGTTTTTTATATATTCAAATGCTACCCCGGTATGCCTCGCATTAATCGAATCTGCCCCAGGTGTGTCAACCAGGGTAATTCCCTGCCTTGTCAGTTCACAATCAAAGTAAACCTCTATAGTCTCAACGAAGCATGATTTTTCCTCATTGGCTACATAATCCCCAAACTCCTCCAAATCAGCTTTTATGACTTTCCCAAGCTGATCCGTAAAGAAATCAAAACCTCTCAAAAATGCATTAAGGAATGCAAAGTGTGTCTTTTCATTAGCATCGAAATCCTGGTTTTCCCCAGTGATCTTCTTAATCGCTGCAGCAGCATCGCCGAAGTTTCCTGCAGAATAATCAAAGAACTTCAATGAATGATTGATATCATTTAAGAGAGTCTGTGAATCCTTTACTTTTACAAGAACGGTTCCATGCGCATTTTCAGCCGTAACAGGCTTAATTTTGTTAATTGCAGCTGTTGTCGGATTTGGTGAAACCGGAAGCAATTTATTCCCGATTAAAGCGTTGGCAAAGGAGGACTTCCCTGCACTAAATGCACCAAAAAGGGCAACTGTGAATTCTTTGCTCTCAAGCCTTGATGCTTTGTCTGCCAAATCAGCTGCAAGCTTTCTGAAACCTGGGATATCTTTTACTGCATTAGCGGTGAATTGAAGCTTTTCTATAACAGGCTGAACGGAAACCGCAGGAACAGTTTCCCCTGTCTGCTCTTCCTCGTCAGATTTTTCAGGTTTCTTGAGGATCTCTTCCTTCTCAATTTGATCTTCATGCTGAAAAACAACTTCAGCTTCATCGACATCTTCTGCTGCAAGCATTTTGGCTTGCTCTTGAAACTCATCATGAGCAAAGTCACCTGCCAGATAGACTTTCATCTCGGCAGATGCCTTAATTACTTTTTCATTGAGAGCTTTAATTGCGCTAAGGGCTTCAGCATAGGCAGTAAGCTTGCGAATTTCATTTACCAGTACCGTCTGATCCTGGATGTTATTATCTTCAAGCGCTTTCAGAAGTGCATTTTTCAAGAAAGCTGCGTTCTTTTTGGCAATTCTCTTTACAGCCTCTGCGGTGTCGTTCGTATACTGAAGTACATAATCTCCTGAAACCATAGCGCCGGATTTTACTGTTTCAGCTAACACGGCTGGTTCAAAGGAAATCTTGAAGCTCTGAACTTGTGCAAGAATTTCTGAGTCATGGATATTATGCTGCTTGAACTGCTGTAAAAACAGCTCTTTTATATGCCACTCCAGCTGAGACTTAACCTTTTCGGAAAAATCCTGATAGAAGCGGTCAAGACGCACTGACCTTTCCTGCTCCGTTTTCTGTTTGCTGAAAAATAGGCCAATTTTAAACGAAGGCTGGCACGACTCAAGATAAGATTCAGCGAGTTCCCTCGTCTGGAAAGGCATTAAATAAGCGTTTTTTAGAATCTCATCTATCTTTCCGGTTAACTCAATATCAGCTTCATGTAAGGAAGACTTTAGCTTATTCAACTGATTCTCTAACTCTTGCAGCCTGTTTCCGAGCTGATCCCGTTCATCCTGATCTAATTCAGACAGTTTTTCTTCCCATTTATCTTTTTCAGCTGCATGAGCGTCTCCTAAAAATGCCAGATGATCCTCTGTTAATTTCTTTAAAGAATTAAAAACGGACTGGGGCAAAAGCTCTTCACGGTTATCAATGCTGCTGTTAATAAAATTCTGAAGTGCCTTAAAATCATTTGCCTGGTGATTTTCGTCTTTTAATGTGGTGTAAAAAATCTGCGCAGGCTTTACTCCCCAGGATGCAAATGATTCCTTTACGCTTTCTTTAAATTGTTCAAAGCTGAGTTCTTCATCCCGATGTTTATCAATTTGATTGATAACAAGATAAACTTCTTTTCCTGCAGCCGTCAGTTCTTTTGTAAAAAGAAAATTTAATTCCGACTGGACATGGTTATAATCCATAACATAAAAAATGAGGTCAGCCAAATGAAGAGCAGATTCAGTAGCAATTCTATGCGCATCATCTGTAGAATCGATTCCAGGTGTATCCATAATTACTGCCTTCTTGGGCAAACTGGTGGCAGAATGGCTTATTTCAATGGAATGAATGGAATCTCCGTCCTTGCAATAGGATTTTACCTGTCCATAATCATACGGAGCAGGATAAAGCCTCGGCTTTCCTTCCTTAAAAATAACTTTTGCATAATCTTCCTCACCAGATTTGACTTTTACCAGATTGGCACTGGTTGGAATCGGCGAGGAAGGTAGAAGGTCCTCTCCTGCAAGCTTGTTAATCATGCTCGATTTCCCGGCGGAAAAATGTCCGCAAAAAGCGATGGCAAATTCCTGGTCTCTTAGCTTAATTAAGAGATCTTTAGCTCTTTTAGCTGTCTGGCTATCCCCATTTCTCTGGGCGAAAGTATATATAGCAGTTATTCTGTTCATTAATTCAGTTTGCTGCAATCCTGGTTGCAAAATCGTATCAGCCATTTCCATTAATCCCCTTGTAACTTTAATTTACTTCCTATTTTAAATGATTTTCGTTTATTTTCCTATATAGGACAGTTTATTCTTTGATTTTTCTAATATTTATCAGCAGCATGCTTTTATTCTATGTTCATTTGCTTATATCTTCGCATGCGTTAAAAAAAACAAAAACCAGGCCTCTGCCTGGTTTCAAAAAATACTATTATCTTGTATGTGGTTTAGCTACGTTATTTAAAACATGTTTCATAACTAGTGAGTAGGCAGCAATTGTGCCTGCAACAAATAGAATTGTCATATGTAGCAACACCTTCCTGTTGGAATGATATTGAGAATAATTTTCAAATTCAATTAGAAGTTTATCACGAACGATAATCATTTTCAATAGGGATTTTAAAATTGTCAAACTTTTTTAATATCTCTATTCATGCCAGGTCTTAATCGTAAAAACGCTTCTTCGTATTCAGTCAATTCTTTCAGTGCTTTTTCTTCGGCTGGTATCCTGACCGAAAGTACCATTATGTTTAGCAGGGTAAATACAGCTGCTGTTAAATAAGCCTGAAACATGAAAGGTATCACGAGAAATTCAGCAGCTACAATTACATAATTGGGATGCTTTATAAAGCGGTATGGCCCCCTTCTGACAACTTTGGCACCCGGCATGACAATGATTTTGGTATTCCAGTATTTCCCTAAGGAAAACAGTGCCCATACTCTTCCTGTCTGGGTAAGAAAGAAAAGAATCAGAATAATGGGCCAAAAAGGGGACAGGTCTTTTTCAAAGATGGTTACTTCAAGCAGATAGCAAATAAAAAAGGAAGCATGAACCGCTACGATCCAGGGATAGTGCCGCTGGCCAAATTCCAGTGCGCCCCTTCCTTTCATCCACTTTTCATTATTTCGGGCAATAGCAAGCTCCGCTGCCCTCTGCAAAATGATGACGGCAATAAATAGTTTGAACAGCATGAATTCACTCCCATTCCAGCAGCAATAATTCCGAGCTAAATCCCGGGCCGAGTGCAGCTGCAAGTCCGGTATCTCCCTGTCGGCCTATCTGCATAAACCTTTTCAATACGTAAAGAATGGTTGCAGATGACATATTTCCGAACTCCTTTAATACATCAAGCGAAATTCTGGTCATACCAGGATCGAATTGCAGTGCTTTTTGATAAGCATCAATGACTTTTTTTCCGCCAGGGTGGGCAACAAAATGGTTTATTTTCCCCATTTCTATGCCTTTTCCCCTTAGAAATTCCGTTACATTTGGCTTAAGCCAGCCCTCTATTATTGATGGTATATCCTTTGAGAAAACCACATATAAACCTTCATTCTTTACTTCCCAGCCCATTACATCCAAAGAATTGCGCATCGTTGTTGATTGGGACCCCACAATTCTCGGAATGGCTGATACCTTTTGAAAATCCCTTTGAACGTCATCACCCGTTATCAGCGCACATGCTGCACCGTCAGCAAAAAGAGAGGTCCCGATTAGATTGCTCTTTGACCGGTCATTGCGCTGAAAGGTCAAACTGCATAATTCTATGGTTAAAACCAGTACTTTTGCTTCAGGGAAAGCCAGGCAATATTCATACGCTCTTGAAAGGCCTGAAGCACCGCCCGCACAACCCAGTCCCCATATCGGTATTCGCTTCGTATGTTCAGAAAATGGAAGCTTATTCATGATTCTTGCTTCAATGCTCGGTGTGGCAATTCCTGAACTAGAAATAGTAAAAATGGCATCGATTTCTTCGCAATGGAGATTCCTGCTCAAGAAAATGTCATTTTCCAGACAGCACATTATAGCCTTTGTACCCAGTTCAATAGCCTGTTCAATGTAAGCATTGTTTCGATCTTCAAATGATTTATCTGTTTTAAACCATTCAAGTCCCTTAGCAAAGTGGCGTTTTTCAATTTGGCCGTTTTGGAAAGCTTTCAATAAACGTTCAATATCCTTAAAGGAATCTGAAAATAAATCTCTGGCAAAATCCATTACCTGATCCTGGGTCAGAATATGTTCAGGTATTGCTTCTGCAACTGATACAATTGCTGGCATACATGATTCTCCTCCGCTTGCTTTCTTTTATTTTTTCCAAATAAAAGCAATTTATGTTCAAAATTGTCTAATCAAGCAAAAAAAAGCTTCCCCCATTAGGAGGAAGCAATGTGTTTTGAAGGAGTTGTTGTGCATCTTTATTATAATGGAATAACTAAATGAATAGCATTACTAAATCTTTTCCAATTCAATAGGTATGGCTGGCCAATGACAAAGTTATTCGGATGCATCCAATCCATTATTCTTTTTATGGTGCTTTTGTACTTCTATATATATTTTTTTCGTAACCAGGATACCGCAAGCAGCACAAACCTCTTCTTCATTATATAAAAGCCGGCAGTTATCACAATAATATTTCTCCATCACATTACACTCTCTTTCTTGCGAGAAACAATCGCTTAGGAAATGTAAAATACCGATAGAATATTATATTGATTGCCAGAATTATTGTGATTGCCGCAAGAAGAATTATGAAGCCTTCTGCTCCGCAAAAGATGCAGGCTGAACTGCTTTTTTACCTTTAGCAACATTGAATACGATGTTTAAAAGAATTGCCGTCACACTGCCCGCCACTATTCCATTATCAGTCAGGATGCGCACACTGGAAGGCATTTGCGCGAATAATTCAGGTACGGCTGTTACTCCCAATCCCATCCCGACAGAGCAGGCAATGATTAATAAATTTTCCTGAGAGGAGAATTCAACTTTGCTGAGCATTTTTATTCCATAAGCGACTACCATACCGAACATGGCTACCATTGCGCCCCCTAATACGGGAGTTGGAATAATTGTTGTCAATGCGCCGATTTTCGGAACTAGCCCAAGCAGTACAAGAAAAGCCCCAGCTGTATATATAACATTTTTCGTTTTTACGCCTGACATCTGAAGAAGTCCGACGTTTTGGGAATATGTTGTATAAGGAAAAGCATTAAAGACAGCACCCAGGATGATTGCAAGCCCTTCTGCACGATAACCATTTGACAGATCCTTTTCTTCCAATTTTTCTTCACAGATATCACCCAGAGCAAAATAAACGCCCGTAGATTCAACTAAACTGACCATTGCTACGAGAATCATAGTAAGGATCGCAGTCACCTCAAATGTCGGCATGCCAAAATAGAATGGTGATGGCATATGAAACCAGGAAGCTTCTCCAACTGCAGAGAAATCTACCATGCCCATGAAAAACGCTGTAATGGTGCCAGCAGCCAGCCCAAGCAAAATGGCAATCGCACGAATAAAGCCTTTAAAGAAGCGGAAGAGAATAATGATGAACAGCAAAGTTCCAAAAGCCAATGCAATGTTTGTCATGGAACCAAAGTCAGGGCTTCCCTGTCCTCCAGCCATGTTGTTCATAGCAACAGGAATTAACGTAATTCCGATAATTGTAACTACCGACCCTGTTACAACAGGCGGAAAAAATTTCACCAGTTTTCCAAAATACTTTGAAACAGCTACAACAAACAAGCCTGAAATAAGGATCGAACCATAGATTGCTGGTATTCCATATTGCCCGCCAATCGCAATCATAGGCCCAACGGCAGTAAATGTGCAGCCAAGAACAACCGGAAGGCCAATCCCAAAAAATCTGCTGCGCAATACTTGAAGAAGTGTTGCAATACCGCACATAAAAATATCAATTGAAACTAGATAGGTAAGCTGTTCCCCTGTTAATCCCAATGCTCCTCCTACAATCAATGGTACAATTACTGCGCCTGCATACATGGCAAGGACATGCTGAATTCCAAGGGAAGCAATTTTAACCGGATTCTGATTCATCGCATCAATTCCTCCATTTTCTTTGCTGTTTTATCAAAGCTGATTATGCCGCTTTCAAGCGAGTCAATAATTGCTAAGGATTCAACCCGAAATCCCTTTTCCCTCAGCAGCTGTCCGCCATTTTGAAAGCCTTTTTCAATAACGATTCCAATCCCTGCTATAGCTGATCCCGCTTTATTCGCTATATCCGCAAGACCTAATGCTGCCTGTCCATTCGCTAGAAAATCATCGATAATAAGAACATTGTCTTTTTCTGAAAGATATTTCTTTGAAACAGAGATTTCACTTGTTTCTTCCTTAGTAAAAGAATAGACAGAGGCTGTAATCAGGTCATTTACCAGAGTAAGAGATTTTCTTTTTCTCGCAAATACAACTGAAACATTCAACTGGAGCCCCGCCATTACAGCTGGCGCAATCCCCGAAGATTCGATAGTCAATATTTTTGTAATCCCGCTGCTGGAGAATCTATCTGCAAATTCTTTGCCGACTTCATGCATTAGCTGAGGATCTATTTGGTGGTTCAGAAAAGAATCCACCTTTAAAACTGACGGCGATAAAACAATCCCTTCGCTCTTTATTTTTTCAATAAGCATATCCATTTTGCATCCTCCTCTATGATAGAAAGCCTTCAATTACTCATTCCAGCCAAATAAAAAGCCTGAAACCCATCGCATTCACAACATAAAAATGAGTGAAGCAATGGCCTTCAGGCTAATGATCTAAGCTGCAGGCAAACAAGGATGACTAAAGCGTCCTGTACATTGCTCACTCATAGTCGGATCATTTACGGTAACCCGGTAGAAACTTGCGAGCCATATCCTCGCGATTATATGAGTGAATGTTATTAATTTATTAACATTATAACATCATTTACTAATACTTCAATCAAAACTTTAACTAAATACGAACTAAACAATAAATTACCAGAAAATTGTTCGCTAATCAGATAATTCACCCTCTTCAGTATGTTTATTTTAAATAATTTGCCTACTTTCTGAAGCTCAATTAAACCTTCACAGTTTTTTCACAATTTAAAGGAGTTTTTTGTGACATAAATCACTTAAATATCAATTTTTCACTATTATCATAGTGTTTAAGTTACGAATGAACAATTTGTGAACTCACTGAAAGCATCTAGAATCTTCCTAAATGTTTTGTATTATGAAAGTGTAATCATTTACTTTTTCCAAATATTCGAAAGGAGTGAAGGGCAATGGCGAAAACGGAACTCAGCCGAAAAACAAAAACTGAAATAGAGGATAGCTCTTCCTTAAAGGGAACGCTAGCTTCCGTTTTCTTATTAGGATTCTTCCTGATCATTACATGGGTGGGTGTTTATTCACTATTTATCAGCCGCTTTTAGAATTAGAAAGGGGAAAAAGCCATGCATATGCATAAATTTGAAAAGGCCTGGCTCACTTTTGGAATCGGATCGCTGCTTGTTTTTTTAACAGTCCTGGGAGTCAGCGCATTTTACCTGGGCAATCAGCCCCCAAGCTGTTTGGCAACAATCGACCCTGAAAAGGTCGATACTACCGCTCCATTTAATGAGCCAGGGCTGAAAAAGGTAGAAGGGAAAGATTGGGATTACGAATTGGTATACGTAGCATCTGCGTTTTCCTATAGCCCAGCTGAAGTAGAGGTTCCATATGGTGCCAAAGTGAAAATTATCGCAACAACCAAAGATGTCGTCCACGGTTTTGAAGTTGCGGGATCAAATATCAACATGATGCTTGAACCCGGCTATATCAGTGAACATGTTACAACATTTGATAAAACTGGCGAATACTTAATTGTATGTAATGAATATTGCGGTGTTGGTCACCACATGATGTCGTCTAAAATTAAGGTGGTGGAATAATGTTAAATCCTTCAGCAAAATTAAAAGTTGACCGCCGTGACGGAAAATTGGCAATGGCTCACTTTTTCGTTGCATTTACAGCTTTAGCAGTAGGCGGCCTTGCTGGTTTATTGCAGACTTTGGTCCGCTCCGGTAAATTCGAGCTTCCTGCAGGCATCGGGTATTACCAAATTCTCACGGTTCACGGTGTTGTACTCGGACTTGTACTTACCACCTTTTTTATAATGGGTTTCCAGATAGCAGCGACAAGCAAAACATCAGGAACCCTTACAAATAAACAGCGGATTGCCGGCTGGATCGGTTTTTGGCTGATGACTGCAGGAACTGTTCTTGCAGCTGTTATGATCCTGCTGAATGAAGCTACTGTTCTTTATACTTTCTATGCTCCTCTTCAGGCACATGCATTGTATTATATCGGTTTAACACTTGTTATAGTGGGAAGCTGGATTGACGGGGCAGCCATCATTATGAAGTATGCAGAATGGCGAAGAAGAAATCCCGGACAGCCGAGTCCGTTATTAACCTTTATGTCATTGGTCAACACGATGATGTGGATTGTGGCAACAATCGGTGTAGCTTCTACCGTTCTTTTCCAGCTTCTTCCTTGGTCATTGGGGTTTGCAGAAACAGTAAATATCGGAGTCAGCCGTACTTTATTCTGGTATTTCGGACATCCGCTTGTTTATTTCTGGCTATTGCCTGCATACATGGCCTGGTATGTTGTTATTCCCAAGGTCATCGGCGGAAAAATATTCTCAGATTCATTGGCACGTTTGTCATTCATTTTATTCCTGCTTTTCTCAATCCCTGTCGGATTTCACCATCAATTAATGGAGCCGGGAATTGATCCAGCATGGAAATTCTTTCAGGTTATCCTGACATTCCTGGTTGTCATTCCATCTCTGATGACTGCATTTTCTCTATTTGCCACTTTTGAAAGCTTTGGCCGTTCCAAAGGGGCCAAAGGATTATTCGGCTGGGTAAAAAAACTGCCTTGGGGAGATGCGCGATTTACTGTTCCTTTCATCGGGATGGTTGCCTTTATTCCAGCGGGTGCAGGCGGTATCGTTAATGCGTCCCACCAGATGAACCAGGTTGTCCATAACACGATATGGGTAACCGGCCACTTTCACTTAACAGTGGCAACATCTGTAGTACTTACATTCTTTGGGGTTTCTTACTGGCTGATTCCTCATCTGACAGGAAGAACATTAACAAAAGCGATGAATAAATTAGGAATCATCCAGGCAGTTATCTGGGCAATCGGAATGACATTCATGTCTGGTGCCATGCATGCTGCCGGTCTTCTGGGAGCACCGCGCCGTTCATCATACTCTGAATATGGCGGAGCAGCACAGGCAGCAGAATGGATTCCATACCAGGTTGCACAGGCAATCGGCGGTTCTATCCTATTTATAGGCATCATCTTAATGCTTTATATCTTCATCAACCTTGCCTTTTTCGCACCAAAGGGAGAGCAGGAATTCCCTATAGGAGAAGCTGCCGATGAAGCCGACAAAGCTCCAATGGTATTTGAAAATTGGAAGCTTTGGCTTGGAATTACGGTTGTTCTTATTCTATTTGCCTACACCATCCCATTTATAGATTTAATTCAAAATGCACCTCCCGGGGCTAAAGGATATAAGCTTTGGTAAAAAAAACACTCCGTTCCACTATGGACGGAGTGTTTTAGTGTTCAAGCTTGCTTGATTCAGCCACGATTCCTGCATTTTTCCTTTTTGCGGGCAAATTCACAATAATTACGGAACTGAGTATCAGCAATGCGCCTGCAATCTGGACTACACCGAGACTTTCCCCGTAAAGTGTGACTCCTAGAAGCATGGCCACGACTGGTTCAACTGTAGCGATGACAGCTGCCCTGCTTCCATCCGTTTTTTCCAGACCCCATGTATATACAAAATAGGCAAGAACCGTAGGAACAAATCCCAAACCAATACTAAGAAACAAAACTTCAGTGTTCAAAAAAACTGAAGCTTTTGTCCATAGCTTTGTTACCGGGATAAGAAATACCGAAGCTATTAGGAATGTATAAAGCGTAACTGTAAAGGGATGATACTTTCTTAAGGCAAATTTCCCGAAGATTGTATAAAGTGCATAGCCAAACCCGGCACCTAATCCCGTCAAAATTCCAAGAAGAGTAATATCACTGCTGCCCGCTGATAATCCGGCAACTAGAATGCAGCCCACAATGGTGCCTGCCACAGCTGCAACCTTTCTTAGGTTTATCCCTTCCTTTAAAAACAGGTAAGATAATATAGTCACAAAAGCCGGAGCGGTATAAAGCAGAACGACTGCCAATGAAATGCTGATCTGGTTCATTGCTGTGAAATAACAATAATTAAAAAAGACGATGCTAAGAATTCCGGTTCCAACAAAAAACCGGATGTCAGAGGCAGATTCCAGTTTAAAGCGATTCCGGAAACGCATAATTCCGAATAGAACGAGAAATATGGCCGCAAAAAAAACTCTCACAGCCACAATTTCCATAGCTGAGAATCCAAATTCCCCGAGCCCTTTTACAAATACAGCAATAATCCCCCATAGACTTGCTCCTAACGCAATCATTAAGAATGGAAGTATTTTCTTCATTATTTCTCTCCATGAAGTAAGAGGATGGCTGAGGCCACCCTCTTACTCAAATTATTAATAGAAACCTATTTCAACTGATACACCTTACCATACTTATCATATAGATAGTTAATTAAATGCTGGGCATTCAGGCCTTCACCCGTTACGTCATTTAAAATTTCAAGCGGTTTTTTCATTTTACCGAACTGGTGCACATTTTGGGTAAACCACTCTTTGATTGGCAATAGATTGCCCTCTTCAAGTAATTCATCATAGTTTGGCAAATCCTTTAACATGCTGTTTTTAAGCTGTGCTGCATACATATAGCCTAAAGCATAGGAAGGGAAATAGCCGAAGCTTCCTCCTGCCCAGTGGACATCCTGCAGAATGCCTTCGCCGTCATTTTCAGGCTTTACTCCCAGATATTGTTCATATTTTGCATTCCAGATTGCAGGAAGGTCTTTAACTTCGATTTCATCATTGAACAAGCCCTTTTCAATTTCATAACGGATGATGATATGAAGCGGATATGTTAATTCGTCTGCTTCAATACGGATTAAAGACGGCTTTGATTCATTAATGGCACGATAAAATGCATCTATCGGCACGTCATCAAATTGACCGCTGGCATATTCTTTAAGAAGGTCATAATTCCTTTTCCAGAATGAAAAATGTCTTCCAACAAAGTTTTCATAAAATAATGACTGTGATTCATGAATTCCCATTGATGTTCCAGAGCATAGCGGAGTTCCCACCAGGTCAGAAGAAATATTCTGTTCATAAAGAGCATGCCCGCCTTCATGAATCGTGCCATTAATGAATCAAAGCCGTCTTTAATCCGTATTGAAGCAGACG
>NZ_CAXQGS010000062.1:0-24253 GCF_964223445.1 Cytobacillus sp. | reverse complement strand
TGTCCTTTTCGCTTGCCGGCTTCAGGACTCTCTCATTCTACCAAGAGGTTATTTTTTTGTTCAAACTCCATTTTCCTTCATTACAGGAATGCTGCCCCTTTAGTTCAAAAAGAAAAAAGCCGCCTGTTTTGGCAGCCAGATCTTATATTAATTCTTACCAGCCCATACGATTACATAAAGAAGTAATATGCGCAAGATGATGTTTACCATGCCAAGCGTAGATTCCGATATTTTCACCTATTGAAACTTCTCCTGAATCTGGGTGAATAAATGTTTTTTCCATATCAGCCGGACTTAGACTACGTAATAGGTAGGTCCAGCGTTTGTGCAGTACTTCGAGAAGTGAAATTGAAATATCAATCGACAATTTATAATCAGATAGTTCCGCCCAATTTGTTTCATCATATGGCTTAATTACAGGGTTTTCTTCAGTAAGAGCCAATTTAAAGCGAACATAGGCATTCATATGACTATCCGCAAGATGATGTATTACTTGTCGAACAGTCCACCCTCCTGTACGATAGGCTGTATCTAGCTTTATATTATCTAAGTCCCTTACAGCATCTCGTAATAATCTTGGTAAATCTTCAATCTCATTTATCCAAATGCTCGTAACATTCTTAGTAATTTCACCATTAAATTGAAATTGGCCAATTGGGTATTTCAAATCCATCTGCTTTTCCTCCTAAAACACTTGATGATCGCGCCTAACTAAATAAAGGATTAATAACATGTAATTCTCCATCAAATCCTAATTCTTTTAAAATATATCACATAAGAAATGGGCTCAGTACTTGGAATCCATTAAAGAATCAGGCAAACGCAACTGCTGCTTATTGCTCTTAATACGTTCACATCAACTTGCGATCCTGTTACTCTGTAACCGCATCTGCTTTCATTTCAGGAATAATGAGTATTCTTTCATCAGAGAAAAGAGGATGTACTACATAATGGTTCAGTTACGCAGAAAAAAAAGCCCCCTTGGTCCGCATAAACCGTTCCGTTTTGAGGTGCATATTTTATCATTGACAACAAAAATGGCGTGCGAACTGATAGCAGTTTTGGCGCGCCATTTTTACGTTAATTAAGTCATGGTTAAGATTGAAACTGTCTTAACTATTAGATGGTTTACTTAATTAAATTTGTTGTCTATTTTTATTGAGTGTTTTTGTCGCTTTTGTACTCCAAAATATCACCTGGCTGACATTCCAAAGTCTTACATATCGCTTCTAATGTTGAAAAACGAACTGCTTTTGCTTTCCCATTTTTCAGAATGGAAAGATTCGCCATAGTTATTCCAACCTTCTCCGAAAGTTCTGTTACGCTCAATTTTCTTTTCGCTAACATCACATCAATATTAATAATAATTGCCATATTCTCCACCTCAGACCGTCAAATCATTTTCTGATTTTATGTTAATCGCTTCTTGCAAAAGCCTTTGGAGAACAGCGGCAAAAACTGCTATAACCAACGAAGCAAAAGGAATGACCATTCCAACAAATATGAGAGCTGGGGCATCGTCTTTATCTGCCACGAGATAAAAGAGTGGCAAACCTAAGAAATGCAAACCGCAGTTGGAAATGGCGCAGTATTTGATTCTCATTAATGTTCGAACAGACAATTAGAGAAAGCAATATTCTTGTCTATATAAATTAACAGTTTAAACGCTTGATAAAGGGCAATGTAAAAAGGTAATGCTCCTTCATATAAAAGGATGAAAATAATATATTTTATGAAATGCCCCCCTAAGAAATACGCTACCTAATCTGTTAGTTCAGGAACCAATAATGTGCACAAAGCGAGAACAGGAATTCCAATGAGAATAACAGCTATCTTCAAAAATTCTGTGTGGTTGCTGCCTTCATAAAAAACACCTCTCGTATATTTCAAAATGTTAATTGCTTTTTGGCTGCGAATCCAAGAAATTCTTTATAGGTTTTTGAAGTACGTCCACAATGGCTACGATGATACTTGTTGCCAAGATGCCCATTAGACCTAGAGATATTGGACCTGCTGCATCATCACCTGTGAATTGAACACGCACCCTTAAATAAACTATTGCTAAAAAAATGAAGAAAATGACAGTAAAAGTGCATTTTTTAATTACCTTTAGAGATTGAAGAGATAACTCAGAAAAAGCATTATTCTTTTCGATATAGGTTAAAAGTATAAATATTCGATACAACGCCACAGAAAAGGTAATACATATTCCATATGCACATACCAAAAGTGGATATAGCGAATAATCACCTGGGCGCTCTATTGCATCTCTTCTGGCTGCTTCAGGCAAAAAATATATACACACGGCAAGCACTGCAATTCCAACCAGAAAAATAATGACCTTTAAGAAAGTGGTAGAACCTCGTTTATCATTCATTTAAAGCACCTCACTTATTTAATGACAATACGAATTTAACATATGATTTATCGTTTTTCAATAAATTATTATTGTTTCCATTGTATTACTGTTGATTGTTGAAATACCCTTTTAATTTTTAACAAAAATAAAAAGCATTTCTCATTACAAAGAAATGCTCTTTCTTTAAATGTTAAATTTACAACTTGTTCACCAAAACTGACCTTCTTTATAAATGCATCTTTTATTACTATTAATTGGAATGACGTTAAACTGACACCCCAAATATTAGGTTAATTGCCAACCTTTTTTAAACGGACAACAACCATTGTCATATTATTTTATCGTGTCATTTTAGATGTCAATTCTCAATGAAAAGTTTAAAATGCCTATAAGGAATTGGCATTGGTCCAATCCCTATACCAATTAATGTGTCATTTAACCAATATGCACCTCAAATCGGAACGGTTTATGGTCCGTAAGGAGGCTTTTTAACTAAAACACCAATTAAAGAGGAACGTTTTCAAAGTGCTCAACTGCAGGAAATGGATCATAGAAATGATGCAGCTGTCTTTTCCATTCTTGATACTCTTTCGATTGTCTAAACCCAACTGTATGGGCCTCTAATGATTCCCACTTCACCAGCAGTAAATATTTACCCTTAACTTCCATACATCGCTGCAGCTCATGAGATATGTACCCCTCCATGGAAGAAATAATATTGGATGCTTCACAAAACGCTAGTTCATATTCTTCCTCCATCCCTTCTTTTACTTGAAGCATTACTGCTTCTAAAATCATGTATAATTTCCCCTTTCCTTGCTTTCTCAAAGAGCCCCTGACTCTAGTTTAATTTAGCGATTTCAAAAACTGCCTGTTCAGCTGCCAGGAGTGCACCTTCAAGATGTCCGCCATATTGTGAATTCGTCTCCGTACCTGCAAAAATAATTTTCTTTTCCCATACCCCCGATTTTGGCGGTTGACCATAACTCGGAAAATATCTAAGCGGGGCTAAATCTTCCTCAACAGCCGTTTCGGAATCACTGGACCAGTCCTTGTATAGAATAGCCCTTACGTTTTGGGCGGATGTTCCAAAAAGCCTGATCAATTGATCAACGACCAAATTCAAAATTTTAACCTCTCCCAGTTCCCTGCGTGTTTTCGCTGGCATTCCGAAGAAACCAAATAATGCACCAGATCCTGTTTCAGGAGAAGCATCATGGATTTCCTGCAAGGGTCCAACCCAGCTCGATGCGAATCCAGAGAGTCCAGATTCCCTCCAAAAAGGACGATCATAGATGGCAACTGCCTTGGCCTGTCCTGCCATCCATGTAGGTTTGCTTACAAGGTCGGTAATAATATTGGGAGGGAGAGAAGGAAAAAATTCAATTTGACGCACCACAATCCGAGGCGGCAATGCCAGGATAACAGCCCTTGCCGAAACTTTTTTTCTCTTTCCATCAGCAAGGGCTGTTTCAACGGTTATATTACCAGCTTCATCTTGTCGAATGGCTGTTACACGTGTTTCTAACTCGACTACTCCAGGGGGAATAGTATCTGCTACAGCATCAATAAGGGACTGCACACCTCCTATGAATCGAATCGATCTTGCGCCAGCATTTTCCGGCAGTACATGGCGTTCTGGCGGTTCGTTCTGAACTCGTTCTGCAAGCATTGCCCCTTTGGTGTACTGGACAAAAGTTTCTAAATTCAGTTCTTTCACAAGGCCGGTGATCGCGCTCTCATATTCAGGCCAGAACCACGTTGGCCCGAGGTCAAATTTGCCCAGGTCAGGTCTGTTTGGATCAGAAGTGCTCAAAACCCTGCCGCCAATCCTAT
This sequence comes from Cytobacillus sp., assembly GCF_964223445.1. Classification (NCBI taxonomy): domain Bacteria; kingdom Bacillati; phylum Bacillota; class Bacilli; order Caryophanales; family Bacillaceae; genus Cytobacillus; species Cytobacillus sp. The sequence goes on along the minus strand of NZ_CAXQGS010000062.1, from coordinate 20,058 downwards.
CTCTAGCCTCTAGAACCTTACATTTGACACCCTGTGCAGCAAGAAGGGACGCAGCCTGGAGCCCACTTAAACCAGCACCGACAATAACTACTGGATTTTTCACATACTTTCCTCTTTCGTACTGTGTCCATGCTGTATGATTGCACTTGTGAAAGAGCTATTCCTTTTTATAAAGGTCACTTCTAAATGAGTGTTCCAAATTTCAAATCCCATGAATATACCCCCGATTTTCAGATATTATTGAGGTTTAAATTGATTACTGGCTATAGAGTAATTTCTCCTGCTTGCAGACATGAAATTATACCAAATTGGGGCACAGAATCTTGTTTCCCGTCAAACTGTCAGCATTGAATCATTTTGTAATTCCCGATGGAGTACTTCTCCCATACGCTTCATACCTTCAATGATTTTCTCTTTAGACATATTAGAGTAATTTAAACGCAATGTATTTGTTTGTGTGCCATTTGGAAAAAAGGGAGCACCAGGTACACAAGCAACATTATTTTTCAGGCACTCTATAAATATATGCGCTGAATCAATGCCCTCTGGAAGCTCAACCCAAATAAATAATCCGCCTTCCGGCTTACTGTAAGATAAATGATTTGGGAAGAATTCTTCAATGCAGGATAACATAGCTGTGCATCTTTCTTTATAAACAGCTTTGATTTTATTGATGTGTTCTTCGATATCATAAAGCTCCATATACTTTGCTGTAATTCTTTGAGCAAAGCTGTCAGTATGCAGGTCAGCTGTTTGCTTAAAAGCAACATACTTATCAATGAAGGTTTCATCCGCACAAATCCATCCAAGCCGAAGACCGGGAGTGAAAATCTTAGAGAAAGTGCTTAAATAAATGACTCTGCCTTCTGTGTCAAAATGTTTCACAGGCGGGAGTACCTCTCCAGCAAATCTTACAGCTCCATAGGGGTTATCCTCTACAATAAGCACATCATACTGATTAGCAAGCTCAATCATTCTTTTTCGTCTTTCGAGTTTTAAGGTGCGGCCAGTAGGGTTTTGGAAATCAGGAATTGTATAAATAAATTTTGCATCAGGATGATCTCGCAGCTTTTGCTCCAGCTCTTCCATTACCATTCCATCATCATCCATGGCTACTTCAACAAACTTTGCATTATATGACTTGAATACATTAATGGCTGCAAGATAGGTTGGGCTTTCACAAATAATAGTATCTCCCTCATTGATAAATAATCTTCCAGTCAGGTCGATTGCCTGCTGGGATCCTGATGTAATAAGAACATTTTCAGTGCTGGAGTCAATCCCAGCCATTTTCATTCTCTGACAAATAGCTTCTCTCAAAGGAATATATCCTTCAGTCGTACTATATTGAAGGGCAGCCGCACCTTCTTCATTCAATACAGCATTGCATATTTCCTTTAGAGCTTCTACAGGAAACAGTTCTGGAGCTGGAAGTCCTCCCGCAAAAGAGATTACTTCCGGCCTTTCTGTTACTTTTAATATTTCACGTGTCTCAGAAGATGTTACAAAGCGAGCTCTCTCAGCAAATTTATGTTCCATTTCTACACATTCCTTTTCTATTTTTGGAGTTATTTTAATACTGAAAATTCAGTCACTAATGCTTATGCTTTTCTCTTTTTGATAGATACCTGCCCATATTACAATGGGAATAAGCAGTAATGAAAGGACAGCACCTGCAATGGAAAGGGCTGCATAACTGGAATGTGCTACAACTATTCCGGATAATCCTCCTCCTAATGCTCCTGACAAAGCTACCCATACATCGATCGAACCCTGCGTTTTAGCCCGGGTAGAAGCATGAGTGGAATCTACCAGAATGGCCGTGCCGCTGATTAAGCCAAAATTCCATCCAAGCCCAAGTAAAACAAGGGCTATATTGAGTATGAGCATCGACTCACCAGGTCCTGCTGCAGCCAAAATCCCAGAAGCAAGCAGTGTAATACCGGAAGCAACAGCCATAGCCGCACGGCCAATTTTATCAACAAGAATACCAGTTACTAATGAAGGCAAAAACATCGCCCCTATATGAAATCCAATGACAAGCCCCACTTCATTCAAATCATGGCCATGATGTCCCATATGTATGGGGGTCATTGTCATGATGGCCATCATCACAAATTGGGTTAAAACCATGACAGCCGCTCCTGCAAACATGCCTCGCCTGTTTATCGATGCCAAATTTGAACTTTTCTCTATATGATTAGTTTCACCTTGTGCATCAGATATGGCTTTTGCAACCATAAAGGGATCAGGACGAAGGAAAAAAAATAGAACGCATCCAGCAAGTATATACGCCGCAGCCGCTAATATAAAAGGACCGGCTAAAGCAGGAATACCTATCGATATAGCAAACTCCCCCATTACATCCACCAGGTTAGGACCTGCGACAGCACCGAATGTAGTGGAAACCATGGCCATACTAATAGCCTTTGCCCTCTGTGCGGGGTTTGCCAGGTCAGTTCCAGCGTAGCGCGCCTGCAGGTTGGTAGCCGTTCCAGCCCCGTAGATGAGAAGTGAAATAAATAATAGCAGAATGCTGTTTGTTATTGCTGAAACCACAACTCCAATGGCACCTATGCCTCCAGCCAAAAATCCTGCCGTAAGTCCAGGACGGCGGCCAAACCGCTGAGAAAGCCGTCCCACCAGCAGCGCAGCACCTGCTGACCCTAAAGTAAATAACGCGGTTGGAATTCCTGTTACACTATCTGTTCCCATCATGTTTTGCGCGAGAAGTGCTCCTACTGTAATTCCCGCTGCAAGTCCTGCTCCTCCAAAAATTTGGGATATGACAATGACAATTAATGTTCTTTTGTATAATTGCTGCTGTTTTTCAGTAGAATTTATGTAGCTTTGCAGCCAGGCAGATTGGGCGTCTAACGGTAGCAAAAACTCACCTCCCTTTTTATTTTCATAATATTCCAACTAGATTTCAATCATCTTAACACGCACAAAAAAACCATACAATATTATAATTGTATGGCGAACAATATTAGATATGATTGTTTAACAGGCGTTTAAGGATAATCAAACCTCTCTCAAGCTCTTCAAGCGTTTCCGGGGCACAAACAGAAACTCTTACAGCCCTCTCCGGACAACTATTTCCAACTACAAAACGTTCAGCTGCAAACACCTGTACTCCATGCTGTTTAGCCAGCGCTTCAAACTCAGCACCTGTAATCTTTCCTGGCAATAGGAGCCAGCGAAAAATGCCTGTTTCAGCGCCTAGACATGTAAAGTCTGCCAAATATCGGTTAACGAGTTGATTTCTGCGGATCGTCTGCTCCTGATGTCCCTCAATTAAGGCTTCAAATTGATTCGATACAATCGTACGTGCTGCAAGTTCTGCCAGTAATGGAGAAACGGAAACATTTAAATTATAAAGTGCCCTTGAAATTGGCTCCTTGAATTGACTCGGCACTGCTGTATAGGCCAGCCGCAGGCCCGGTGCAAATGATTTAGACAAGCTTGCAATATAGATGACCTGTTCTGGTGCAAAGGATGCGACTGCCGGCAGCGGCTCTTTGCTGAGAAGATGGTATGATGCATCTTCGATAATGAACTGATTATACTTTTTGGCAATGGCAGCGATCATTTTTCGATTCCCGACCGACATGAAGGAAGCTGTCGGATTATGATAATCCGGAATCAAGTAAATGCCTTTAATATTTTCAGTTTTACACGCATATTCAAAAGACGCTGGACTCATTTCATAGTTCTCTGTTTTTATTGGCACCAGCTGCACACTAAGCATTGCTGCAGCCGTTTTTAAACCAGGGTATGTATGCTGGTCAACTCCAATGCGCTCTCCAGGCTTACAAAGACTTGCCAGTACAGCCGCAATAGAATTTTGACCCCCATTCGCAAATAAAATGTGATCAGCGGTTGTCTCTAACCCGCCTCTGCGGATTAGCTTTACCGCTGCATCCTTTTGCCAATGGCTTTCTCCTCCCCGGCCATAACCGAACCATTTTTCATAATCGGTCTCCTGCAGCATACTTTTCAGCTGGAGCATCAGCGGCTCGAAAGAAGCATTATCCGGAAGAGTCGCTCCCATTTCAATTAAATGCTTCGGCTTTGCATCTTCAAGTAAATAAGCATTCGAAAGAGCATCATAGGACACAAATGTGCCGCTTCCAACCGTTGCACTTAATAAGCCTTTTAACTCACACACTTTAAATGCTTTTGAAATGGTGCTCACATTTAAATCTAAATAATCGGCCAATTCCCGCTGTGGAGGAAGTTTCGTTCCAGGCAATAAAACTCCATTTAAAATATCCTGTTCCAATTGCCCTGCCAGAGCTTGATAAATGGGCTTTTCTGCTTTATCAATGGATGGCTTCCAAGTCATAGGATAGTTTTCAAAAGAATTAATCGGCATGATACGCACCCTTTTTTTTACAAGTTTTCAATGAAGCTGTTTCTTTAATTATAACCCTTGTTCCTCTGCCCTGCCCATTTCATCGAACAAAGAAAAAAATTTAGTTTTTATTCTCCAAATACTTTTCCCAATCGCTTAGATACATCTTAGGTTTATCTTCAGGCTCAGAGGATAATTTACAGATAAATTCTAAAGAATTTCCATCCGGGTCATGAAAATAGACCATAGCATGTGTCTGGTCAGGCAATACAATGGGTTCAAGAGGTTTAAATCCGAATTCTTCACGCATACCAATGCCGCGCTTTTCCAGCCACTCTTTTGCTTTCTTTAAATCTTCTAAATCTGCTCTAAATGCAATATGTCTGATGGATGGATGATAGTTCATTTTCGCTTGGTCACATTCCCATAATCCAAGCCAGCTTTCATTCTTAACGATCCAAAAAAATGCTGTTTTTTCGTATTTTATTGCTAATTCCAACCCCAAGCCCTTGTAAAACTCAATTGACTTACTGATATTACTTACTGGTAAATGTGCTTCATACAGTCCTTTAATCATTTTTTATCCTCTTTCCCTAATTTTCTTAGCATTAATATACCAGTAACAGATCCCATATTTCCTCCACAATAGGGTTGAAACTTTCTACTGCTTTGTATGTATTGACCTCTTAAGAAATTATGTAAATTCCAAAACAAAAAAGCTGCCCCGCATGATTGTGCGAGCCAGCCTATTCCTATTCGATTACTTCCACTCGTACGCTTTTTCGCCCCCATTGAAGGGCATCGCTGCGGTTAGGAATGAACACATCGATTGAACTTCCATTTATGCCGCCGCCTATGTCCGCTGCTATCGCAACTCCATAGCCTTCTACTTTTACGATGGAGCCAAGAGGAATGACACCGGGATCGACAGCAATCACTTTCGCATCAGGGTACTTATTTAAATCCAGGCCCATCCGTGTCACACCTGAACAGCCCTCACAATCTGCCGTGTACGCTGTGCTTTCCACAGTCAATGTTTTACCGGCAGCTGAACCGTGCTTGGCCTTTCGATCCAGCTCTGCTCTTGTCCTCGGACCGGCAATTCCGTCTGCAGTTAGACCTTGCTGTTTTTGAAAGCTCTTGACGGCGCTCACTGTGCCGTTTCCATAAATACCATCTAAATTAGATTTATAGTGACCTGTTTGTTTCAATTGATATTGAATATGGATGACTTGCTTTCCAATATCTCCATATCTCAGCACTTTTAACGCATAGCTTGTTTGCGGTCCTGCAATTCCATCAGCTTTTAGATTGCGCTTACGCTGAAAATCCTTGACGGCTTCTACCGTGATAGATCCATAGTATCCTGTCGATGTATGGTATGGGAAAACCCCTTTTGTCATCAGGTAATCCTGTAATTCGGCCACATCTGACCCGGATGATCCATTGGCAAGTGTCCGATCCCCAAGTGCTGCTTCTGTAAATGAAGGAGCGGCAAGCATGAGAACTCCAGCCGCAAGAACCATCAGCATGTTTCTAAATCTCTTTAACATAAAAAAATCCTCCCCAATTTCTTTTTACATAAAAGAATTCGAGAGGAAATGACATTATTCGTGTGTTGAAAGCAGAATCACAACGTTCGGCCCTCTATCATCCATAATCTTGAAATAATGTACTCTTTTTTGTCTGCGTATATATTACGCAACATAATGAGAAAATTGAACCCCAAAAAATGAGCTTTTTTGAGCTAATTCTGCGCAATTTGAATAAGGTTGCCGCATGTATCATCGAAGACAGCCAATGTGACATCACCCATTACTGTCGGTTCAATAGTAAACTTCACTCCGTGTTTTATTAATCGGTTATATTCTTCGTGAACGTCCGCAACGCCAAACATTGTTGCCGGGATTCCTTCGGCAAATATCTTCTTTTGATATTCTTTGGCAGCCGGATGTACATTCGGTTCCAGCAAAAGCTCAGTACCGTCTTGATCATCGGGAGAAACAAGGGCGATCCACCTGTGTTCTCCGACTGGAATGTCATGCTTTTTTACAAACCCCAGCGTTTCTGTATAAAATTTCAATGCCTTATCCTGATCCTGGACGAAGATACTGGTAACAATCACTTTCATCATGTTTTTGCCTCCTTGATATTTGTAAATTATGAATCTGTACTAACAATCTGGCCGCCAGAAAACCAGCCGGCACATCTTTCAAAATCCCTGCTTCGTTCTTAAAAATTATTCTACCCATCCTTTCAGCAAATTTTTTAGCGGCTGGTTGTTAAAAATAATTACGCGATATTTTCCTTTTCGTTCGGATTTTATGAGCTCTGCTTCTTCCAATACAGAAAGGTGTTTAGCTATTGCCTGCCGTGAAATGGACAGGCCATGCTTCATAATGAGACGAGCTGTTAGTTCATACAGTGTCATCTCTTTGCGTTCAGACAGTTCGTCCAATATGAGCCGCCGGGTCGAATCACCAAGTGCTTTGAATATAGCGTCTTTGTCCCAATTCATAAATTAATTATAAGCAACTATAAGGTTACTTGTCAACACATGCAACTTCATGGTTACTTCATGGTTACCTTATGGAGATGCTTTTCAATCGCGGCAGCAAGCACCAGGAATCTGCACAATTAATAATAGGATAAGCCCAATGGAATGCATACCTCATTCTGTATGAGTAAAAAATACTGAAGAGGTGAGAACAAATGGAAAATGATAATATAAAGCTTACAGCTTCCGAAATAGGAACACTATGGGGGGAGTATGTAAACGGAACAATGACCGAGATCGTAAACAGGTATATGATTTCTATTATAGAAGACGAGGAAATAAAACAAGTCTTTGAAATAGCCATCAAGACGGGGGAAAAGCAAAAGAAGCAGCTTGTTTCCTTCATTGAGAAGGATGGATTTCCAATTCCCATTGGATTTACAGAGTCCGACCTCAATAAAAGTGCAGAGAGATTGTTTTCAGATACTTTCTGCTTAAATTATCTACATATTATGACTATACATGGCTTGTTGGGCCATACAACCGCATTAAGTGTTTCGGTCAGAAAGGACATACGTGAGTTTTACAATTCATGCGTGGATGATGCAAAAAACATGTACGATTTAACCATTGAGCTGCTGCTGAAAAAAGGAGTTTTTCAGAGAGATCCCTATTTTTATCCTGCCGAGAGCCCTGAACATATTACTGCAACTGATTTTACTGATGGATTTTTCGGAAAAGGGAGAGTTTTATCTTCTACAGAAATAATCAGTATTTCTCTTAACATTAAAAAGGGGACTATGGCAAAAGCCCTTTCCATCGGATTCAGCCAAGTCACAGAATCGAAAGATATAAGGAAGTTTTTTGAGGAATTAGAAAAAACAGCCGATGAAAACCTCCAGGCCCTTTCAAAAATATTGCACAAGGATAATTTGCCAGTCCCAATGTCGTGGGAATCAGAGGTTACAACGTCAAAGGACTCTCCTTTTTCAGATAAATTAATGTTATATCATATGGGTTTCCTGGTACAAACTGCGCAAGTATATTACGGAACAGGTCTAGCCGGATCCATGCGGACAGACCTGGCCTTAGCTTATGAAAAAGCAATTTTGAAATCATTGGGAGTCACTAGAAAATGGTTCGGTATTATGGTGAAAAACAAGTGGTTAGAACAGCCGCCGCTTGCTCCCAATAGAAAAGAACTTGCACAGGATAAATAATTTATCCCCTCATTTCTGTAAGGGGTGTTCCCGCTGTCAATGTATTACCGGCAGCTGAGCCGCGCTTGGCCAATCGATCAGGCTCGGCTCTCTTTTTTTATTAATCTCCTCCCCCGCCGCAGCTTGTACAGCTTGATGAAATCTTGCTGCTGATTTTCATGTAACTGGCAAAATCATCATAATGAAAATAGGACACAGATAAAAAAGGAACCAGCATTGCGTTATAGTTTTGCTGATTTTTTCTTTTTCTCATCATTTCTTGTATGGCGCTTTTTTCGTAATTTTTTATTTTCTTTGCTGTTCTTTTCATGGCAGAAATAAGCGAGAGCACAGTAGCCATATATTGGCTATCACTCTTAAAATAAAGCTCTATTAGTTCATTTTCCGGCAAACACTTAAACTCTTCAAATTATATTTGAAGGTACAGGGAATCTGTAAAATCCCTTATAAAGTTGGACATTTTCCTTTCTTATGAAAAAGAGCTCACCATACGCCCAATCAAAAAATCCGCGCAAATCAGGTTCAGGGGACTTCTTTAAATTTGGACTATGATGAAGAGTGCTTCCTAAATATTCTTTTGAAAAATTATACTTCAGGCCTCAAAAACTCAAATTTCATCCTACGTGCCAACACGTATGCTTCTCTGCCTACTTTAGTTGGCAGAGTAGCCATTAATAATCCTTGAACCACAAGTCTCCCCTGTTCATCCGGGGTTATATGGTGAATTCCTTCATCACCTGAAAGAGGTGCCGTTATTTTAGAGAAATTAGGGTTTAAAACGCGGTCCAATCCTCTATTGGACGAAATTGGATCGCACCTTCAAGGGTGTCGTACTCTCTGATTGTCAATGTAAAAGTTGTTCCTGGCGTATATGGATTTGTGAAGAAGGCAGGTCAAAAGATACTTAAGAGAAGGGACTAAGGGAAGTTAAATAAGTCCTGCCTTTTCTATCTTTCATACAGGCCAGAAAACTGACTAAAACTATTGGTTCCCCCTCGAATATTGAAATGATTTTGATTCTATATCGTATAGTTTTTTAAAAATTAAAGGCTGTCCATAAAAAACCGTAACTTAACGATCTTCTGGGACAGCCTCCATCACTTTCGCTATCTTCTTTCCTGATTTGGAACAAAGACGGCAGGTGAAGCACTTATTGCAATGAATCTCTTTTACGGAAGTTTCCTTGCTTTCTTCCGTTAATTTGAGTGGACTAGTGGCTGTCATTAAAAGAACACCCTTTCTATTGGAAGCAGGTTGAATTTTTTCAATTCATTTGATAAACAGGGAGAGAAAATCACTCTATCCTCCTCCCTGTTCTTTAAAAAAAGCGAGAATTCCGGTAAAAAGCTGGCTTTAGTTCACAGTCTGGCTTTCCTTTGTCTCTACTGCCTTTAGTTGGGTTTTCTCTTTCACATTTTTCGTTTCTTCATTCTCTTCAGCACCATTTACTAAGTCACGGGTCGCTTTCTTGAATTCCTTCAACGTATTGCCAAAAGCTCGTCCAATTTCCGGAAGCTTTGAAGGTCCAAATATAATTAATGCAATCACCAGGATTAAAATAAGCCCGGGTATCCCAATATTCTGCAGCATCCTGCACCTCCGTAATCTGGAACCTCCAGAGAATTCACATTAAAACTCATCTAAATATAGCAGTTATAAAATAGGCACTCCATGACGCTCTAATGCAGCTGCTTCCAGGATGCTCATTCCTTGCTCTTCGGCAAGTGATGCGACTTTGCCGGACACAATCGGGCCGAGGCCGGCAGGCGGAGCAGCATGTCCCATGGCTTTTTGGCGGACAGAGTTTCGCCTTGCAAATGGTCCCCAAATCGCAAATGTGATACCTGGGGTTTGAATATTTACAAAGAACGTATTTCCATCAGGGGAGAATGCCGGTCCGGCAAATTCAGAGCCATTCAATGTGTTCTCAGCAAAGGTATACACCTTTCCCTCAGGTGTCAGGCCAATGATTCTATCATTCCCGCCTCCATCTTCTGCAATCCAAAGGTCACCCCAGGGACTCATACAAATATTGTCTGGCATTTCCAATTCATTTTTATCAGTAGATTCATAAAAAAGTTCTAATGTATTTGTAGCAGGAAAGTAGCGGTAAACACGGCCAAGGCTGCCATCCCCGGCACTCGTATCATCAAACCAGAACACACCGGCAGAGAAGAACGCACCTTCTAAGCGGCTAAACTGAATACAGCCCTTGTCTTTGGCATCCTGCTGTGCGCGTTCAGGATTGATTTCCTTCCAAACGACGCCAAATTTTTGTCCTTTTTCAAACGAACTTGCTTTAGATGCCGGAAGTTCATCGATTGCCAATGCCTCCAATTTCCCTCCTTTTTGAAGAGAGCCGAGAGTCTGGGTGCGGTCATTTGGAGTAAACCGATATAGGAAGCTTGGGCTCGCATCTTCTGTCAGATACCATATCCCTGTCGCAGGATCGACTGCACAGGCTTCATGAGAGAAGTAACCCATATCACGGATTGGGGTTTTCGACAGTTCGTTTTCCGGATCAAGCGGATTGACTTCAAAAACAAAGCCATGTCCCAATTCCCTTGTCTCTTCACATGTTAACCAAGTCCCCCAGGTGGTGGAGCCGCCGGCACAGTTGCGAATTGTACCAGAACTTGTCACATACTCCTGAATAACTTCTCGGTTCGAACCAACGACTAATGCGGTTGTACCTCCAGCAGCACCTTTGCTCCAAGGATTTTTTCCGTTTACAGGGTATTGAGAATTTGTGCTGTTTTCATGATTGCGTACAAGAATAGTAGTATTCTTCTCACCTCTATAAGCAGCCATTCCATCAAGCATTGCAGGCACGAGGTCACCGTTTGACATTTTATCGCCCGTTTTGGATATAATTTTGTAATGGAACCCTTTAGGAAGATCTAATATTCCATTTGGATCCTTTACTAATGGGCCATATCCGCCAAAACCACTAGTTGGATTGTTCCCTTGTGCTGCAGCCAATGTCTTTGTGATGCCGCCTAAAGAATAGACACCCGATGCTCCTAAAGCAACTGCTAACGTACCTGCTCCTCCAGCTTTTAAAAAATCCCGTCTGTTCATGCCGCTATTGCTCAATCTCATCCGCCTCCTGATAAATAATTTGATGACTTATGATTCTTTGCTTCCGTATCCACTATCATAAGTTATCAGACTATTCTTAAATGAATATTAAATATATGTAAGGCTTTAGTAAAAACGTTATTACAAATACCGATTAATTTCTCATTAATGAACTGGTTTTTCTTCTTGAAATAGGCGGTAAAAAGATTTACATTTTCATAGATTCAGGATCTAATTAAAAGGACTTATAAATAAAAACAACAGCAAAACTTTGACCTGCTTTTCGTCAGTACTTTATTCATATGGAATCTATCTGTCCTTTGGGGCTGAAATGATACGACTGAGAATTATTGGAGAACAACTTCAATACTATAAGCTATTTTTGTACGATCCTTCGAAAAAAAAAGTGTCTTGAAAGCCAGCCTTTCAAGACACCTTACAATGATTAACTTATCATTCACACATCACATTGTGCTGATATCAATCACAAATCGATACTTCACATCTGATGCTAATACGCGCTCGTAAGCTTCATCTATTTGATCAGCTGTAATGACTTCAATCTTTGGAGCGATGTTATGTTTTGCACAGAAATACAGCATTTCCTGAGTCTCACGGATGCCTCCAATCATAGAACCCGCAAAGGAACGGCGATGGCCGATGAGCGAGAACACATTGACTGACAATGGCTCTGCAGGAGCACCTACGTTAACCAATGTTCCATCAAGCGTGAGCAGCGAGAAGTAAGCATCTATGTCGATCTTTGCACTTACCGTGTTAATAATTAAGTCAAACGTTCCGGCAAGTTTTTTGAACGTTTCCTGGTCGTTTGTGGCAAAGTAATAATCTGCACCGAATTGCAGGCCGTCTTCTTTTTTATTCAATGTTTGCGAAAGGACGGTCACTTCTGCACCCATGGCATGTGCAATTTTAACAGCCATATGGCCAAGGCCGCCCATACCGACAACCGCTACTTTCCTGCCTGGCCCAGCTTCCCAATGATTTAGCGGCGAATAAGTGGTAATACCCGCACAAAGCAGCGGGGCTGCCGCGTCAAGCTCAATGCTGTCAGGAATTCTGAGTACAAATTCTTCCTGTACTACAATGTGCGTAGAATATCCGCCTTGAGTAGGCTCGCCGTATTTGTCCACACCAGCATAGGTTTGGATATTTCCTTTGAGGCAGTATTGTTCTTCTCCTTTACGGCAGTTTTCACACTCACCGCAGGAGCCAACCATACATCCGACTCCTACCCGGTCTCCTGCCTTGTACTTTGTAACCTCAGCTCCTACTTCCGCAACAATTCCTGCAATCTCATGCCCGGGTACAAGCGGATAGTTCACAGGCCCCCACTCCCCATGAGCAGTATGAATGTCAGAATGGCATATGCCAGCATATTTAATTTCAATCAGAACATCATGCAAATCCAGATCGCGCCTTTTGATTTCAGCCGCTCTAAACGGCTTGTCCGGACCATCAACAGCCCGCGCTTTAGCAGTTATCATGAATAAACCCTCCCGAGAATATTTTAAGAGAATGATAGTTTTAATAGAAATCAATTAAGTTCCCATCGTTTTTCTCTTTTCACCACCATGTTAAGGCTTATAGTTAACTCTAGGTCAAGTGATAAATTCTATTTTTTCAATCCCAGTAAAGTGACTTTGACATTAGTTAAATACCATGATATTCTCACGTCATACCTTATAGTTAACTCTAGGTCTAATCTATAAGAATAGGAGATAAATAATGAAGACATACACAATCAGCGAAGTGGCAAAAGAATTGAATCTGACAGTTTATACCCTACGCTACTACGATAAGGAAGGTCTGATGCCCTTTGTAGAACGGACCCCCAGCGGAAACCGTTTATTTAAAGAATCCGATCTTAGTGCTCTAAAAGTGATTGAATGCCTGAAAGCCACCGGAATGCCTATTAAAGAGATTAAAAATTTCATTGATTGGTGTTCTGAAGGGGATGCCACACTGCAGCAAAGATATGACATGTTTCTGGAGCGAAAAGCAAATGTAGAAGCACAAATGGAAGAACTAAGAAAAACAATGGAAGTCATCGAGCATAAATGCTTATACTACAAGACTGCACTGGAAGCCGGAACGGAAGATATTCATAAAGAAGATAAAATAGAGATTAATAGCTAAAGCCGCCTGTATTTAATACAGGCGGCACTTTTTAACTTAAAAGCGATCTAATAAAAATTACAGTAAACATCCAATCATGTTTTTCATGATTATAGAAAAAATAGAATCTGCCGCAATCTGCAATGTTAAAATGGGCCTTTTTATCAAAACTTAATTGAAATACAAAGGGGTACTCTTCTCCAAAGGAAATTCCACCTTAAGTAAAAGAAGGATACCCCCCCAACTTTATGAACAGGATTTATACCTAAAATGACTTTTGATTTCCTCTAAATTATTCTCAATTAAGGCTGTTGTTTTTTCATTATCTATTATGGTTGCTTGACCAGCAATGCAGGATAAGCATGATGATCCCGACGAAAACAAGCGTAAAAGAAGACTGATTAAAATCTCTCCCTCATTAATTTACTACTTTAAACGCTCTCCTAAAAATTGCTTTATCAAATTAGCACTAGTTTCTAGTTCTTCCTCTAAAGGGAAATGCCCAGTATTTAATAAATGAACCTCGGAGTCTTTTAGATCTATTTGGAAAGCCAAAGCCCCTTCCGGCCCAAAGAATATATCATTTTTCCCCCATGCTACTAATGCAGGTGGCTGATATGTTCTGAAGTATTCCTGCCAGCTGGGGTACTGTCTCACGTTGTTTCGATAATCATAAAATAGTGCAAGCTGTATTTCTATATTACCTGGACGATCCAATACAAATTGATCCATGTTCCAAGCGTCAGGACTAATTCGTTCAGGGTTACGAGTCCCATTTGTATATTGATACTTTGTAAATTCAGATGTGAAAAGGGCCTTTAAATTATTCTTATTTTCTTCAGTAGGATTTTCCCAATAAGTACGTATAGGATCCCAAGCTGACAATAGTCCTTCTTCATAGGCATTTCCATTTTGAGTGATAATAGCTTGAATTCGCTCAGGATGTTTCGCTGCTATTCTGAATCCTACTGGTGCTCCGTAATCATGAACGTAAATACTAAATTTTTCCAGCATTAAATTTTCGACAAAATTGTTTATTATATCGGCTAAGCTATCAAAAGTATATTCAAATTCATCCATTCCGGGCTGATCGCTATTCCCAAAACCTGGATAATCCGGCGCGATAACATGATATTCATCCATCAATTTAGTTAATAAATTCCGATACATATGAGAAGAAGATGGGAAACCATGAAGCAATAAAATTGTAGGATTATTGGTATCACCAGCTTCTCGATAAAAGATATGAATGTTATTAATATTTACCGTTTTGTATTGTACTATCATATTTTCACCTCATACTACTCTACTAATTTCTATTATCCACTCTGTGAACCCATCTAATAATATAACATTTATACTCGGATTACTTTAAATTGGCCGCCACCGAATATAGTCTTTACATAGTCAATTTTTACATTTTCAAAATAAACCTTATCCCTTTCATTAACTAGAAACAGGATCCCACTTTCTTCAGTAATTTCATCACTTTCTAAAGCTGACTCTTCCAGAGCCAGACGAAGTTGTGGCCCTCCTCAGCCAATCCCCATTGCTAAACGGATTAAAGGCTTTTTACCTTCATTAATAAGATCATTAACTTCTTTTGAAATTTCCGAAATCGCAGCCTGCGTTATCATAACCATATATTTCCACCACCTAAAAAAATTAACCATTGTTAACTTGCCTAATGCTTACAGATTATCAAAAAACCTACCACTTATTAACTCTTTATCCTAAGTTAATAAACTTACTTTGCCTTCAACATCTATTTGAACATCTGCTTTCTTCAACATATTTCCGACTTCAAGTGTTCCCTTTCCCTTTGTGTGCCCGGACCAAATCATTTTTAAATTAGCCATTATTACACCTCCTATACAACCTTATACTATAGTTAACTATTCAACTAGTTAACTAATGATTATATGATAAACTTCTAAGATATTATGCGTCAATTATTTCGCCTATCCGAGGGATATTTTTATCGAACTTGATTTTTTACAATTGGTTCAATAAGCTAAATATACTTAGTTTATTAGTTAACTCAGAAAGTTGGTTAGTTAAATATGGATTATTCAGGTTCACTTTTTAAAATCGACCCTAAGTCACCCTTGCCCATCAATGTACAGATTAAAGAGCAAATCAAATGGTTAATCGGAAAAGGGTTACTTAAAACTGGGGATACCCTCCCTTCTACCAATCAGTTAGCGGATCATTTGTCTATTAACCGAAATACGATTCAGGGAGTCTATTCTCAACTTAAAGAAGAGGGCCTTCTGCTTGTACAAAAAGGACGGGGAACACAAGTTGCAGGAGAGGAAGAAATTGCGAGATTTAAAGTACAGAATCCTTATTTTGATTTTGTAGAACAAACAATCAAGGATGCCTATGAATCGGGGTTTAATATCGAAAATGTGTTGTTGTCCGGATTCGCTTATTTGAATCTGTTTGGCCAACCTTTGAAACAAAAATTACATTATCTCTTTGTTGAATGCAAAGTAAGTTCCTGTATCTTTTATTTGGATGAAATAAAACGGATGACATCTGCAGACATTCATACGATCGATATGTCATTCTCAACAGAAAATGCCCTTAATGAAGCCATTCACAATGCAGATGTAATTGTGACGAGGGCGGACCTTGCAGAAAAAGTTAGAATATTTGCGGATGCTGCTCAAAAAACGGTCATTTCCGTTGGCTCCACGAAAGATGTGTCACTTCTGCTGAATATGATAAGACAGTAATGGCAAAATAGAAATTGTAATTATCCCCAAGAATCGCGAAAATAAAGCAGGGAAATATCTTTAATGCCTTATTCATAATAGGAAAGATCCCGAAAAATAATACTTCGGGATCTTTCATTTAATAGTTACGTACTATCATATTGATTTTTTCATCTCATTACTCATGATTTCCAAATCTAGAGGATCTACTTGCCAACCCCATTCTGAAGATGGTAAATTTGGATTTTTGACGGAATCAAAGATATTTCCAGTTGTTTGTTCAGCCAATTCAAGATCCGCAGTGCCAACACGAGACTTATGATAAGAAAATGAAATAAATCAAACGCTGAAAAGATACGATTAGATCACTTTGGAACATGCTACTCTCCTTGCTTCTGTGAGCGTATAGAAATAATCGCTAATACGGCTCCTGCAAAAGCCACCATGCCGGACCAGAAGAATGCTTGTTGAAAGCCCTCGTTCAGAGCGCCGACCGATTCTCCAGCGGTACTAGAGGCCGTTGTTGCTGCAGCAATTACCACCATAATAGCTAAGCTAATCGCCGAGCCAATCTGGGAAGTAGTGTTGTATACGCCTGATACCAACCCTGATTCTTCCGGCTTAGCACCCGATATAGCTGCTGATTGTGCAGGAACATAGGCTAATCCCCTTCCGAAAGAAGCTAATAGTAAAGCAGGCAGGACATTAGCCAAATAATTTCCATCTACTGGTGTGTAGAAGGAAAGCAAGAGCATGGAACATCCAAGTGCGAGAAATGCAACAAATAGAACAGCTTTCAAACCGAATTTTTCAACCAATTTTCCAGCTATAAAAATCATAGTAATCGCTATCAGGATCGGCGCCGGAATTAAGGCCGCTCCAGCTGATAAGGGTGAAAGTTTCAATACCTGCTGTAAGTACAACATAATGAAATAATTAAATGGAATCCACATTCCATTTAGCATGATAAGTGCAATATTGCCCGCAGCCAAGTTGGGAATCTTAAAAATGCTAAGTGGCAAGAGTGGTTCCTTCCTCTTGACCTGAATAAAAATAAATAAGATGAATAACAAGGCCCCAATAGTCAATGTCCATAAAGTAGAGGGTGAACGCCAGCCTGTGTGTTCTGCGGTAACGATACCGTAAACGAACAGGACTATAGCAACTGTAACAGAGATAGCACCAGCATAATCGATGCGCCCATTTCTGCGAAGGCCTTGCTTTATAAGCCCTGGGGTCAAGACCAAAACCAGAATACCAATGGGAACGTAGATCAGGAACGTCCACCGCCAACCAAGCCACTCCGTAATGATGCCTCCAAGAAATACACCGGCCAATCCCCCCGCTGCACCGGAAAGGCCCCAGAAAGCAAGCGCCTTATTCATTTCCTTCGTATTTGCGGAAAATAATGTCATTACAATGGACATTGCCGCTGGTGTAATTAAGGCTGAACCGGCACCCTGGAGTGCACGTGCGATGTTTAGCACTGAATCATTCCAAGCCAATCCTGCCAGTAAAGACGCCATAGTCAGGATTGAAAACCCCCAGACAAATATGCGCCGTTGGCCGAACAAATCACTCAACTTTCCTCCTAATAGTAGAAGTCCTCCGAAGAAAATAATATAAGCGTTCATCACCCATTGCAAACTCACCTGCGTATAGCCGAGCCCTTCTTTGATGGCTGGCAGGGCAACCTGCATGATCGTTGTATCCATGATAGTCAAGAAAAACGCTGTGCACAACAAAACGAGTGCTTTCCATCGTTTCGGATCAGCTTCCGTATGCGTCTGTGAATGTGTTGACATATTTCAATCTCCCCCTATTTTTGGTTCATTTAGAAATGCATTGGAGAAAGCTGCTGGTGATATAGCAAGGAAGAAATAGAGTTGCTTGTGAAGTTTCCATAACTATCATCTTCTTTAACTATATAAATAAAAAAAACAACAAAATACAGAAAATTTATATTAACTTATTAATTGATCTCTACCTATCCTTTTAAAAAATTTATAGAATGTTTCCCTTTTTTTACCCATTTGTGAATAGGTATCGATGATTTTTTCTATTGTTTCGAACAGTTCTTCTGGCGTAATACTCTCCATCAACAAGGATCCAATCTCAGCGTCTTTGCCTTTTGTTTTGCCTCCAACATATAAATTGTAATGCTCTCTAATTTTCATAATACCTATATCGCTTAACAGGGGCTCACCGCAGCCAACAGGGCAGCCAGTGTAAGCAACTTTTATTGTAAAAGGGACAGGCTTTCCGGCTATACGGCGATTTATCTCTTTTGCTACAGACATTCCTTCTTCTTCCTCCCCTTTGCAAAAATTACAGGTCCTCAAACTTTTAACAAAGGATCCAACTGGATAACATGCTAATCCGACATGCTGAAATTCCTCTATAATCTCTTCCTTTTTATTTTCCGGAATCTCTATATAGAGCTGTTGAAAAGTTGTTAACTCAAGTTCTTCATCTTCATCCATATACTTTGAAATCATCAATAGCTGTTTAGAGGAAAGTTTTGCCCCAAATCCTATTCCTCCATTTATAGCCAGTTTTATTTTTTTTGAATCATTCCCCATTTTCTCTCCCCTTTACGCTCTTTGATTTACCTTACCCACGGAGGGTATAAGAGAAGGTTAAAAATATAACCTTCTCTTCTATCTGCAGAAAATATCTATTTTATATTTTTAGTATCTTCTTTATTTCATCTATATTTTGTTCAAACCCAATAAGTACCTTAGACTTACTCTTCCATCCTAATAAGGATTTATATTTATTTTTAAACACAAAAGCTGGAACAATTCTAGTACCAGTTATTTTAATTAGATCTTTCTCTTTATGCGGTTGTTTTGTTAAATCATATTCAATATAAGATATCTTATTTCGGGAAAGAAACTCTTTCCCCGCCTGGCAGTCTGTTCAGGCAGGTCTTGTATAAAGATCGAGCTGAACTTTTGTCATATTAATCACTTCTCCTCTTTTTTGTTTATTTAACTTTTATAACGAATGGGTAGACATTCACTTGTCCTTCAAATTTGAATTCCGCCCAAATCTTATAAATGCCTGAGTTATCAAACTTGGTGTCAAATACTGTTTTATCATCTGCCACCGGATGAACGTGGATATATTTTTCTCCATCTTCATCCAAGACAACAACATGGCCTAAGGCGCCCAAATGAGGTTCAGGTTGTGCAACCTTCAAATCAAAATTAAGAGTTACCTCTTTGTTGACCTCAAAGGATTCAGCAATTAGTTCAACCGTATTCCCATTGATTGTCTTTGTAAAATCCGTATCGGCAGCGAGATCGTTATCACCGTGTCCATGTTGTGATTCACCAGTATGGAATTCAATAGGCATCACTGAATATTGAAGATCTTTAGGTTTAATGTCAACGAACGCTTTATATGAATTACCCTCTAAACTTATTTTCTGCTGGTAGATTCCATCACCCTTGTTCTCCGGATGTAAATGATGGTACTCTTTTAAGTCTGAACTTACGACAATAAAGTGCATATTTTTTTCATGGGAAACTTCCAGTTCCGGAACATGGTTATTTTTATCTTTTAACTCAATGGTGATTTCTCCGTTTGCATAGAATACTTTTGGTGTAACTTCGCTAATAGTATTTGTACTATGGTCCCCGTGGTCGTGATTCATATTTTCTCCCTCCTGATTAGTGATTTTTTGATTAGCGTGTTCCTCAGTTTTTGGATTTATACTTGCATACACATTGTATCCTGCGATAACTGCCCCAAGGTACACGATAGCCGAAAGCGTCCAAATCAAAATACCTTTTTTTAAAATAGGTCCCTCCTTTCTGCATTTAAGCTTTTAACTTAATCCTTTGAAGCCTTAGTGCGTTAAGAACAACCGATACAGAACTAAACGCCATCGCTGCTCCGGCTAACCAAGGAGCTAAGAACCCTGCTGCTGCGATTGGAATTCCTATGACGTTATACGCAAGTGCCCAGAATAGATTCTGTTTAATATTCGTGATTGTCTTCTTACTCATGAAAATCGCATCTGCAATAGATCGGAAGAGC
>NZ_CAXQGS010000061.1:0-5756 GCF_964223445.1 Cytobacillus sp. | reverse complement strand
GGGACATCGCTTTACTATGATATTTACAAAAATATATTCACATCGAAAACAACGGAGGAGAATTCAAAAAAGCATTTAAGATATACCGTTCTGGCACTTGGTGTTTTAGCGGTACTGAGCGCGATTAAACCGCCCGTGCTGCTGGCAATGGGATTCACGTATGTGTACGGAGGATTTGGCGCAGCTTTCTTCTTTGTCGTCTATTTAGGATTATATTGGAAGCGCATGAACAGTGCAGGTGCATATGCCAACATCATTGTTGGTACCCTGGTATATATCATTGCGAAGGTATTGGGAGCAACTAATCCATTTATCATTGCTCTGGCGGCCGCGTTTGTAAGCGTTTTAATTGCGGTTAAAATTGGCAAGAAAGCACCGCTTGAAGCGTATGAACCCTATTTTGAAAGCGAAATAAGCAGCTCGACCAAAAAGGCTATCTCGGCCATTCAGGATGATTATGCTCCGGAAGAAAATGACCAAAAGGCGGTTTCCGGGTCGAATGAGGCAGTTGAGGGATAAATAGGAGATTGAGAGATTTTAATGAAAGGAACATAAAAATGAAATTATTAGGGAAGGTTGCTGTCATTACCGGTGCAGGGCAAGGCATCGGTGAAGCCACAGCTAAGAAATTTGCAGAAGAAGGAGCAAAATTAGTCTTAGCTGATTTAAATGAGCAGAATCTGATGAACAGGGCAGAGGAAGTTAGAAAAGCCGATGGAGAAGCCATCTATGTTGTATGCAATGTGGCGAATCGGAATGAAGTCAGTCGGTTATTTGAAGAAACGTTAGTTCAGTACGGACGTGTAGATATTGTCATAAACAATGCCGGTATTGTTCAAGATGCACAGCTGACAAATATGACAGAGGCCCAGTGGGATCATGTCATCGATGTAAACCTAAAGGGTGTTTTCAATGTCGGCCAGTATGCGGCAAAAATAATGAAAGATCAGGGGGAAGGAGTCATTCTTAATGCCTCTTCGGTTGTGGGAATATACGGCAACTTTGGCCAGTCCAATTATGCTGCAGCTAAATGGGGAGTAAACGGAATGACTAAAACGTGGGCGAAGGAATTGGGGAAATCCGGAATTCGAGTCAATGCCATTGCCCCCGGATTTATTGAGACGGACATGACCAATGTTCTGCCTGATAAGGTAAAAGACATCATGAAAGCAAAATCACCCTTGAATCAAATGGGCAGACCGGAAGACATAGCAAACGGCTATGCCTTCCTGGCCTCAGAAGAAGCGCGTTTTATCACTGGAGCGATTTTGAGTATAGATGGGGGACTTGTTATCTGATTTAGTGACTGACACTACCCGAAAAATCTTGTTTCACAAAAGTTTTATGAGGATATTCTGAAATGGGTAAGCCATTGTTTTATTTAGAAAGAAGCAAGAATCAATAGAGGTATAGTCAGGCAGAGGTGATGTCTGGTTATGCCTCATTTTTCTTTGTTTATGGACAGGATCCTTTATTAGGACAAAGAACCTGTCCCTCTGTCCCGATAAATCTCATATTCTGTTAAAATATGAAATTTTTCAGCAGCATTTTTCGCGAAAAATAGTTCTTTTTTACCGTGAGAATAGGTGTTAATCAGGTCTTTTGATTCTTATATGAAAAATTTGGATTTGATACCTTTATAGTGTATTAAAAAAATTCTGAATAATATAACTAGGAGGTAGGGGATGAGGATTAAAAGATCAGCATTGGCCTTATTAATGTTCATGCTAATGTTCTCCAGTTCGGTGTCAGGGGCCGTTTTACCCGAAAAATCACCGAGCACCAAGGGAGAAGAAAACCGCAGGACCATCCAGGAAATAAAGAAAAGTGAATTGGACAAGCAGTACAATAAAACAGATATAGTCAGGGTCATAGTCGAGATGAAGACAGAGCCATCTGTCCTTTATGCCCAAAAGCAAAACAAGAAGTACAAAGAACTTCCAGATGCAACGAAGCAGAAGCTGAAAAATGAAAAGCTGTCTGAACAGCAGAAGGTAAAGGATCGTGCTAAAAAGAATAAAGTAAAGATGATAGAACGCGAAAGTTTTACTACGATAGTAAATGGCTTCAGTGCTGAGATGATGTATGGAGACATTGAGCTTGTAAAAGAAATGCCGGAAGTGGCAGAAGTACAAGTGGTCAATGAGTACGAAAAGCCGCAGGAAAAGCCGGATATGCTTTACAGCAAAGAACTCGTACAAGCTCAGGAAGCTTGGCGTGATTATGGCTTTAAAGGTGAAGGAATGGTAGTTGGTGTCATCGATACCGGCATGGATCCTTCTCACCGCGACATGGTTCTGGCAGGAGAAACGGAAAAGGAATTAACGAAGGCTGAAATCTCGAAATTTAAGAAAGATAATGGTCTTCTTGGAAAATATTATTCTGAAAAAGTGCCATATGGATACAACTATATGGATGAAAATGACACGATCCGCGATATCGGCCCGGATGCATCCATGCATGGAATGCACGTTGCCGGAACTGTCGGAGCGAATGGCGATGAGGAAAACGGCGGCATTAAAGGGGTAGCACCTGAAGCCCAGATCCTTGCGCTTAAAGTATTCGGAAATGATCCGAATATGCCTTCTACATACAGTGATATTTATGTTAAGGCGATTGATGATGCGATTGTACTTGGTGCAGACGTTCTGAACATGAGTCTTGGTTCTACAGCAGGGTTCGTCAGCCCTGAATCAGCTGAGCAAAAGGCGATTGCCAGAGCTGTGGAAAATGGTATTTTAATGTCTATTTCTGCAGGGAACTCTGCTCACTTTGGAAATGGATTTGCAAATCCAAGCAGTGAAAACCCGGATATCGGCGTTTCCGGATCCCCTGGGGTATCCTATGATTCTCTGCAGGTAGCATCTATTGAAAATACCTTCATGGATCTGGATGCAGTGAACTACCAATTCGGTGAAGAGTCCGGAAAAGCTGCGTTTTTATCAGCTGGAAATGTTCACCCGAACGATGTTGAGACGAAAACATTTGAAGTGGCATACGGTGGACTGGGCAAGCCTGAAGAGCTGTCCAGTGTTGCAGGAAAATACGCTTTAATTCAGCGTGGGGAATTGGCATTCGTTGATAAAGCGATTAATGCGCAGAAAGCTGGAGCCCTTGGGGTCATTATTTACAATAATGCAGACGGATATGTCAACATGGCGAGCGATCCGTCCATTACCATCCCGCAGCTGTTCATGCTGAAGACAGACGGAGACAAGCTGGCAGCAGCGATTCAGGATGGGCAGACAGTCACTCTTTCATTTAACGGGGAAAAAACAAAATCAGCAAACCCTGAAGCAGGCAAAATGAGCGCCTTCACTTCTTGGGGATTAACGCCTAACCTGGACTTCAAGCCTGAAATTACAGCTCCGGGCGGACAAATTTACTCTACTCTTGAGAATAACCAGTACGGTATGATGAGCGGTACCTCCATGGCAGCTCCTCATGTTTCCGGTGGTGCGGCACTTGTTCTTGAGCGTGTTGATACAGAGTTTGGCGTAACCGGATTTGACCGAGTCAACGTTGCAAAGAACCTGATGATGAACACAGCGGCGCCGGTCATTGATAAAGGAACCGTAAACAGTGCATTTAATTGGAATATCCCTTATTCTCCACGCCGCCAGGGTTCCGGCATCATGCAGCTTCATTCGGCATTATCTTCTCCTGTTATCGTAACGGAGGCTTCAACGAATGAAGGGAAAGTGGCTTTAAAAGAAGTGGGCAATACCTTTGAATTCACGTTAAAAGCTCAAAACTTCAGTGATCAAAATGTGGCATATGATGTGGCAGCGAATCTGCAGACTGATTTTGCAGCCTATGGAGAGATGGGCTGGGCAGCAGATGAGCTTGAAGCCCAGAAGATTTTAGATGCTTCTGTAAAAGTGGATGGCCAGGATTCAGCAGAGGTAACCGTTCCTGCGAATGGCTCTGTTAGCTTTAAAGTAAGTGTGGATGTCAGCAATGCAAAAGTGGTAGAACCTTCGATAACAGGAGATTGGGAAACTCCTCTGGACATCAACGAGGTATTCCCGAATGGATACTTTGTTGAAGGGTATGTTACTTTGACAGATTCAACTGACGTGAACCCGCAATTAACGGTTCCTTACGTTGGCTTTAAGGGTGATTGGGATAAAGCTCCGATCCTTGACGGCATGAAGTATGATGACAATTCATTCTACGGAATGGCAGGAGCTGTTTCTGAAACAGCCGAGGGCTATTCTTACTTGGGATATGATCCGGTAAATGACGCATTCAGCGGAGACGCAATCGCCATTTCTCCGAACGGAGACAAAGTTCAGGATCAATTGATCCCGGTTCTTTCATTCCTGCGAAATGCTAAACAAGCAGAATTCGCGATTACGGATGAGGATGGAAAAACACTAAGAAAGCTGCGAACGGAAAACAGCCTTCGCAAACATTATTACGATGGAGGACTTGGTCCGAATTATACACTTAACCCGAATTGGGGCTGGGATGGTAAAATCAGCAATCAGCTTGCACAGGATGGACAGTACTATTTTGAGATTAAATCTGTTATCGACTATGCAGGCGCTGAATGGCAGTCCGTGAAAATCCCTGTAAAAGTGGACACGGCTGCGCCAAGCGTTCAGGCTGAGCTTATCGAAGGAAACACAGCATTAAAGCTGGAAGCTGCTGATAACCCTGACGGCTCCGGCATTTCGTATATCGATATTTTCGTAGATGAAGAGTCTATTCTGGAAGAAGCGCTAAGCGGAGATACTGATGAATTTACACTTCCGGAAGAATTGGAAGCTGGCACAAATGTTAAGGTTGTAGCCTATGACTTTGCCGGAAACTCTTCCGAAGCAACTGTGGAAGTGGGCGAAGTGAGCAATGACAAGACCGTTCCATACGTGTACCTCGTAGAGCCTGAGGCGCTTGAAGTATACAACACAAATGAACTGAATGTCAGCGGCACGATTAAAGAAGAGTCTGGCATGAAGGAATTCACCATTGCCGGAACTCCTATTGAGACAACTTACAACGAAGCAAAAGGCGAATATGAATTTGAAACAACGATGACGTTTGAAGATGGCGTTCACAGCCTGGAAGTGAAGGCTGTGGACACTGCGAATAATGCGATTTCCTTCAAACGCACGATCCTAGTCGATGCGACAGGACCAACTGTCGAAATCGATGGTCTGCCTTCAAGCAAATACATTAAACATAACAAGAAAGACCCTGTCATCAAGATCACAGTGACAGATAACTTTGACCAGCTTCGCTTCTCTCAGGACGGCAGCGAGCTATTCTACCAGGAATTCCAGGAGCCTTATGCAATGAGAGGCATCGAAAAAGAGTTCAAAAAGATTAAACTCTCATTGAAAGAAGGCTTAAACGTCTTCACATTCGAAGCAGAGGATCTGGCCGGCAATAAAACGACCAAAACAGTCGAGCTTTATAAGCTGAAGAAAGGCGAGCAGCCACCGCAGAATCACGAAACCCCTGATGGCCCGGCAAAGCCTGGAAAAGGGAATGGGAAGCAAGATAAATAAATAGGTTTGGAGAGACCCGGATTCCTTTTGAGAGGAGCCGGGTTTCTTTTTGGGGAGTGGTTTGCAAATAGGAAGGGGGAGCTTGCAAATAGATGGGGGAGCTTGCAAATAGATGGGGGAGTTTGCAAATAGGAAGGGGGAGTCTGCAAATAGATGGGGGAACTTGCAAATAGAATGGGGGAGCTTGCAAATAGAATGGGGGTGCTTGCAAATAGAAGGGGGGAGCTTGCAAATAGGAAG